>JAFAAT010000005.1 GCA_023426425.1 Bacteroidota bacterium
CCTCTCAAAAGACTGGTTGAGCATGTTCCCCATGGCATTTACGGAACCCGTGGCGCGATTCCCCATTCCGGTAAATGTCCTGTCAAGATAGATGTCCGGTATTTCCTCGATAAAGCGGCTGGGGTCATTTTGTACCAGGCTCCCGAAGCGGTACCGGCTGGAGGCGTAGCTGATCCAGAGTCTTTCCTTTGCGCGTGTGATGGCCACGTAAAACAACCTGCGTTCTTCTTCCAGGTCCGCACGGTCGTAGAGACTCATGGAGCTAGGGAAGAGGTTTTCTTCCAGGCCTACATTGAATACACAAGGGAACTCGAGACCCTTTGCGGCATGGATGGTCATGAGCTTGACAGTGTCTGCGTCTTCGTCCTTGTTGTTGTCTGCATCGGTGAGCAGGGTAATCTGCTGAAGATAGCTGCCGAGGCTTTTGTCTCTCAGTTCACCCTCCTCGTCCGGAGTTTCGGTGAACTCTTTGATGGAGTTTAGCAACTCCTGGACATTCTCATAACGGGCGAGGCCTTCTACAGACTTATCGTTGTAAAGCTCCTGGACCAGACCGGTTCGCTTTCCCACTGCGAAGGCTACATCGTAGGCATTGTGGGTCTCCAGCATTGTCTGGAAGCCTTTGATCATCGTAACGAAGTTGAGGACTGCAGCACCTGAAGCACCCTTGAGGCCAGCAGCTTCCGGTTGTTCGAGAATCTCCCAGAAAGTACGGTTATATTGATTTGCGGCAACCATGATCTTGTCGATGCTGGTTTTGCCAATGCTTCTTGCGGGGTAGTTGATGATCCGTTTGATATTTTCCTCGTCCTGGGTGTTTACGAGTACCCTGAGATAGGAGAGGTAGTCTTTGATTTCCTTACGCTGGTAGAAGGAGATTCCCCCATACAATTTATATGGAATGTTCATTCTCCGAAGGCTTTCTTCGAAAGAGCGGGACTGGGCGTTGGTGCGGTAGAGAATGGCGAAGTCCTTATTCCTGTAGTGGTTGCGGAGCTTCATCTCCGTGATGGCATCTGCCACGAAGCGGCCTTCGTCATTATCAGTAAGAGTCCGTACTAGCTTGATCTTTTCGCCTTCGGTGTTGCTGGTCCAGAGTTCCTTGGGGATCTGATTCTTATTATTGGAGATGATGTTGTTGGCAACATTCAGGATGGTCTGTGTGCTTCTGTAGTTCTGTTCCAACTTGACGATTTTCACATCTTCGTAATCGTCCTGAAACTGGAGAATATTCTTCACTGTGGCACCGCGGAAGGAGTAGATGCTCTGGGCATCGTCGCCTACGACGCAGATGTTTTCGTGTACGGCGCCCAGCATTTTGATGATCTGGTACTGTGCGGTGTTGGTATCCTGGTACTCGTCGATGAGGACGTATTGGAAGCGGTGCTGGTATTTGGCGAGCACTTCCGGGAAATGTGTCAGGAGGATGTACATTTTGAACAACAGGTCGTCGAAATCCATAGCCCCGTTTTTGAAGCAACGCTTGCTGTATGCGTCGTATATGTCTCCGATGAGGGGACGGTTGCTGCGGGCGTCTTCCTGCTGGATGTAGCTATCCTGCCTGTAGGTTGCAGGATCGATCAGGCTGTTTTTGGCTGCCGAGATCCGGTTGTAGACGAATGCTGGCTTGTAATGCTTATCGTCCAGCTTCATATCATTGATGATGCTTTTGATCACTGATTTAGCATCATCTGAGTCGTAGATGGTAAAGTTGTTGGGATAGCCGAGCTTGTTTGCTTCTGCACGAAGCATGCGTGCAAAGACTGAGTGGAAGGTGCCGATGTAGAGGTTGCGGGCTTCTGTAGTGCCGAGGATATGCTCGACCCTTTCCTTCATTTCGGCGGCTGCCTTATTGGTGAAGGTGAGGGCGAGGATATTGAAAGCATCCACTCCACAGGACATGAGGTGAGCGATACGGGTTGTGAGGACTTTTGTCTTTCCGCTACCGGCACCGGCCACGATCATCAATGGGCCATTTATATGCGATACCGCTTCACGCTGCTGATCATTAAGTCCCTTCAGGTAGTCTTGCATGGCGCGAAATTACGTTTTGGAGGGAAATAAATGGAAGCTGGTATTGAAACGGTGGGAGGCAGTGTGGGCTGACGTTTGGCTGGCAACTAACAGGTTAGGAATTCCCTATAGTTTGTGCGGAGCGGCATGGGTCGTTGGGTACCCGGCGCAGGTTCCTTTCTGACAGGGCGTTGTCAGGGAATTGTTCCGGAGCTTATATGCGTCAGTTATGCGTCAGATGTCGGTCAGATATGGGTCAGATGTCGGTCAGTTCAGCAATGCTGGAGTTGAATGCCAGGGTAGCAGCCGCTAGCCATTTTGGGTGGGGAAGTGGGAGGGGGTGAATAAGACCACCCATTAATACCAAAATGACAAAAAGGTAACCCATTGAACAGTAACAAAAAATGTTCCAGACGGGAGAAGGCGCGGAAGTTTTTTTTCGGGCAGCTCTGCTGTTAAAGAATTTAAAAATGATGATGTTTATACTTTCATAAGAATGCAACAAGACTATTTTTGTAGTTGCACATGTTCAGATTTCAGCATATAGATCATTTATATCTACTAGGGATATTGCCTTTATTGGTCCTGATTTTTATTGGGGTTATTATCTGGCGTAAGAATCGTTTGCGGAAACTCGGCGATCAGCGTCTTGTATCAGAACAGTTGTTGGGATTTATTACAGGCCGGCCCACCACCAAGTTCATTCTACTGCTAGTGGCCCTGACCAGTGCAGTTATTGGATGGGCTAATCTTCAGAAAGCTTCAGGTACTGAAAAGGTACAGCGGAAGGGTGTGGATGTGATCATTGCTCTGGATGTGAGCAAAAGCATGCTGGCGAACGACATTCAGCCCAACAGGCTTACCCGTGCCAAGCAATTGGTCATGAGCATGATGGATAAGATGCAGAATGACCGGGTGGGATTGATCGTCTTTGCGGGACGGGCCTACCTACAGGTGCCGCTTACTATAGACTACAGCGCTATGCGCATGATGTTGCAGAATGCCAGTCCAGCACTGGTACCTACCCAGGGTACTGTGATCAGCCAGGCATTGGACCTGTCTGTAAACTCTTTTTCCCAACGGGAGAAGAAATACAAGGCCCTTATTGTCATTTCGGATGGTGAAGATCATGACGAGACTGCAGTTGCTAAAGCAAAGGAAATAGCTGACCGGGGTATCATCATCCATACTGTAGGCATCGGATCGCCGGAAGGCACCACCATTATGGATCCTGAAACAAGGGCTCTGAAGCTAAATGATGAGGGTGCGCCAGTGATCAGCAAGTTGAATGAAGAGGAGCTGAAGTCTATTGCGTCTGCCGGGAGGGGTACTTATAGCCTGCTGCGCAATGCCGACAACGTAGCCGAGAAACTGGTAGATGAAATAAGTGGCATGGAGCAAAAGAGTCTGGGTGCAGTTGTGTATAGCAGCTATCAGAGCTATTTTCAATGGTTTTTGGCCATCGCACTTATTGCGTTGGTGGTGGAGTGGTTAATTCCCGGATCAAATTTCAAGAGAACTAAAGGATGAGAGCAATAATAGCGTGTTGTGTTTTGTTGTTAGTTCCGGTGCTTATTTCTGCTCAGAATAAAAAGTTCCGGGAAGGCAACAAGCTCTATGAGGAAGGTAAATATAGTGAGGCTGCAAAGGTCTATCAGGAGGGATTGACTAAAAAGCCAAACTTTGGGCCGGGCATGTTTAACCTGGGCAATGCGCTGTACAAGCAAAAGAACTATGATGCAGCCAGACAGACACTTTCAGTCACCGCGAGGCAGTCTAGAGACCGGGCTGTGAAAGCTAATGCCCACTATAATATAGGCAACAGCTACATGGAGGAGCAGAAATGGCAGGAAGCCGTGAACGCCTATAAGCAGGCTTTGAAGCTGAACCCACAGGATGAACAGGCAAAGTATAACCTTTCCTACGCGCTGCAGATGCTGAAGAAAAATCAGGGAGGTGGTGGTTCTGATCAGAATAAAGACCAACAAAATCAGGAAGAGCAGGATAAACAGGATCAGCAACAGGACCAGGATCAAAAGGAGCAGGACCAGCAAAACCAGGACCAGCAGAACCAGGAGCAGAATCAGAAAGAACAGGAGCAGGAACAGAAAAAGCAACCGCAGCCTAGCAACCTTTCTGAGCAGCAGGCAGAACAACTGCTTAATGCACTTTCACAAGAAGAGAAAAAACTACACGAGAAGAAGGAAAAAGGCAGAGCAGTGCCTGTGCGCATTGACAAAGATTGGTAGCCGTAACAGAACCAATCCTGATTCAAGCCCCTGAACATACTTTAGCCTCTGTTGCAAAACAGGGGCTTTTTTTCAGCACGCCGTCATCCCGGGCATTGGCTATATGACGATGCACAGGCTATATGCACCCGGGATCTCGGCGGCGGTTTCGGCGTTCATCCTGCGGCCAGATGCCGGCATGACGTAACGCGCCCGGGGATGTACGAAATCTATACACGTTCGACCCCCTCGGGCTCGGTTCCGGTTTGATGGGTTTGTTGCTATAAACATGTGACCCCTTCGGGGTCAGAGCCGCCGATGTTTTCCAAAATCCCAGTTCTTTCACCGGGTCCGCCACTTTAAAAAGGTTTAATTTCAATGTATGAAACCATGGATGTCCATCCTTTGCGCCGGACTGGTACTCGCCACTACTGCTGTAGGGCAGACCCGGCAGCTTGACTCCCTGCAACAAGAGCTGAAGAGGAATGCAAACAATCCTGCCGCACAGCTTGACGCCTATGTAGCGCTGTCGCGAGCACTGCGGGGTACGGATGCCCATGCAGCTATTCTTCTTAGTCGCCAGGGCATAGAGGCCTCGCGGGCAGCAAACCTGGAATACGGGTTGAGCAGGATGTATGGCCAGACCGGGTTTTCCTACTCCGCCTATGGCGATCAGGATCAGGCTATGGAAATGGCAGATTCGGCCATCTACCATGGCAACCGTTCTAAAGATTTCGAAGGACTCTTTCTCGGGCATACTCTAAAGGCAGAAGTGCTCAGAAAGAAAGGCAATTTTGACGAGGCACTTCCCGAATACCTGGAAAGCATAAAACTCGCAGAGAAGCAGGGAAATGAAGAATACATGGCAAAGGCATACAATGGCATTGGAGTGTTCTACGTAAACGTGAGAGACCTGACACGCGCAGAAGAGTATCATTCCAAAGCACTTGAAATCCGCCTGCGCAATGGAAAATACCGGGAAATCTGGCAGTCGTATGAGAACCTTGGTATTATCTTCCGGGACCTTGAGGAATATGACAAGGCATTGGAGTATTACAAGAAAGCAGCAGTTTACGCAGCAAAAGGCGAAGACTCCAGCAGACTGGCCTTTAGCTACAACGACATAGGTGCAGCGCTCTCGCTGAGCGGGAGACTTGATGCTGCTGAAGGCTACCTTAAAAAGTCGATTGCCATCAGAGAGCGCATTCATGAATATGATGAACTAGCCTACACCTATAACTACCTCGGAGAAAACTATGAACGTAAAAAGGAGCTCAAACTCGCAGAAGAATGCATCAGGAAAGCCATCCTGATTGCACAAACAAACAGCAATAGCCAGCAGGAATATGAAGCCTATGAGAGCATCTCAGCTTTCTTTGCCCGTAATGCACGTTACGACTCAGCCTATGCCTACGCACTGAGACACAAAAGTCTCAAGGACAGTGTCACCAGTGCTGACCAGGTAGAAATCATTGCATCATTGAATGCAAAGTTTGAAACCGAGAAAAAAGAACGGAAGCTAAGGGAGCAGGAGCTGGAAATCACCCGGAGAAATTACTGGATAGGTGGCATATCTGGTTTGTTCCTGCTTGGCGGCAGTCTCGGTTTTTCAGGCTACCGCCGCTACCGTTACAGGCAAAAAGTAGCCTTCCAGAGAGAGATCATGCGACAACAGGAACTTGCCACCAGGGCTGTGATACTCGCTGAGGAGAATGAAAGAAGACGTATTGCTTCAGACCTCCATGATGGCCTCGGCCAGATGATGAGTGCAGCAAGAGTAAATCTTTCCAGCCTCAAGACTGAGCTGAGCTTCAACCGCGAACAGGAAATGGCATTCGAAAAAGCCGTGGAACTCATAGACGAGAGCTGTAGAGAAATCCGCTCAGTATCGCACAACATTATGCCTAATGCCTTGCTGAAGTCTGGACTCGCATCGGCAACCAGGGAGTTCATTTCGAAGATAGATCATAGGGTGCTCCAGGTAAACCTTTTTGCCGAGGGTCTTAATGAACGTATAGAGCCAGAAGTTGAAAACATCGTCTACCGCATTATCCAGGAGGCCGTCAATAACGTGATCAAGCATTCAGGTGCCAGTGTGCTGGATATTACGCTCATTCGCGAGCCTGACAGCCTGAGCGTAACCATCGAAGACAATGGTCGCGGATTTGATACGGCCAGGATCAGTAAGTTCGATGGCATTGGTCTCAGTAACATCCAGTCACGGGTTAATTATCTAAAAGGTAACGTGGAGTGGAATAGTGCGCCGGAGAAAGGAACTGTAGTGATGGTAGAGATCCCCCTCAAGTCATAAAAAAAGCGGCCGAAGCCGCTGTTATTGTTATTGGTTTGCTGTGGTATCTACCATTGTGCCGTCTGCTGGTGGCGTAGCCAGGGAATCTACGTCAACTTCATCCTGCGGATCATCCAGGCCCTCTTCATTCATCATATCGTCCATCTTGCTATGATTCACCAGCCATTTGTCACCCTGCTTCACCAGGTTCAGCTTCTTCTCTGCTTCTTCGTCCGAGGTGCTATAGGTCACAACAGCGCGATCACCTTCTTCCTTCACATCCTTAATGTCCACTTTGATCTTCTGAGCCTCTTCACGCATGGAGTCGGGCATCATAGCTGAAAACTGGGCAGCCAGGTCAATCATGTTTTTGGTCTCCTCGGTGGCTACGGATTTAGCAGCTTCGTAGTCGTAGTGGTATAATCCGTTAAGGTATGTTTCGGCGGCCGCCTTTGGAGAATTCTTGTTGCAGCCTGTGAAAGCTACAGCGAAGATTGCAGCTACAAAAACAGAAAGAAGCGCTTTTTGCATAGGATATTTTGATAAGGCGCAAAGGTATTATTTAAATTTCACCCGGCAAATGAAGGCTGCACCCGTGTTCCTGTACAGGTTATCAATAGCCACGTACCTATGCCCCAGAATCTCGTAGGGCTTTAGAGGGTTCTCATCTTTAAGTGCCTCAGCCAGTGCCTTATATACGAACTCAGCACAGTAAAACCGGTCATCCGAGTTCAGATCGAAACGCATGTCAAAGCGCTTTTTCTCCCGGTAATATTTTCTGACAACTTGGTTGAGGCTATCCACCTGACAAGACCCGAGTGGATACCGAATAATTGCAAAGGAAAGATTCGAAGTCGGCGACAACCAACGCAAAGCCGCATCGCGCCGTAGCTCCTCATCAGGATTATCTTCTCCACCAATGCTGTGGTAGACTACCGGTTTGCCTCCTTCGAAGAACACTATGCCACAATGAGAAAAAGATTTATCCCGGAGGTTAAACCTGGAAAAAAGATAGCTCGTTACATCCTTTCCCATACGGAGCACTATGTCTCCCGGCTGTAGTTTCTGCAGGGCTGAATCCACCTGCTTCCTGTTCCAGGCTGAAGCATAGGGATCTGTTGCTACTACCTTTGGTGTGGTGTCCGTTGCCTGCACTTTATAGATAGCAGCAGCAGCAACAAGAGAAAACGAAAGAATAAGCCACCAGCGCCTTGGCATCCTGCAAAACTAAGCAAGCAGCTGTGAATGTTTGAGAAAAGGGAATTATCATTAACTTTATAAAAAAACCACAATGAAAAGAATATTGTTATTTGTAGCGATGATCGGGTTAGCCACGCCCACCCTGCTGGCGCAACAAGGTCAACATACAGAACTATCTGCAGCGGATCAGAAAAGAGCCTATGCTTCTAAAGTGCTTGAAATGGAAGCTGCACTCAGCCGCAACCACAAAGAAGCCTGTCAGGAAGTTTACCAAAAAACTGCTGCCTTAATGCATCAGCACATGGGAGCTACAAAGAATGCAATCGAAGCTGCCACCGATGATCAAAAAGAGTTGCTCACTAAAAAGCTGAACACTCAGAATCGTATCTACGGCGAGGCGAAAGTCCTTTCTGCAGATATCCTGAACAAGAAAGACGAAATGCTGGCTAAACTGAGAGAATTTCAGGAAACCCTCTAAGGAGCCGCAAGAAAAGTTAAATAGAAGGACCGTCTTTAATTGAGATGGTCCTTTTTGTACTTCAGGACGACCCGCCGGGAAGGCATGGATTACTGTATTAGTTACTATCTTGGTTACTATCTTAGTTACAACCTTAGTTACTATCTTAGTTACTGCCCGCAGAACTCTTTAAAACTCACTAAAACCTCTCACACTAATAAAAAGCCCGGATCACTCCGGGCTCTAAATTACTATTCAGTAAAAAGCTTTGCCCTAAGCAGTCACCTTCCCTATCACACCCAGCTCCTTACCCACTTTCGTAAACGCCTCAATCGCCCGGTCCAGGTGCGCACGCTCATGCGCCGCCGATATCTGCACCCTTATTCGCGCCTGCCCCTTAGGAACCACCGGATAAAAGAAACCAATAACATAAATACCTTCTTCCAACAAGCGCGCAGCCAGCTTCTGTGCAAGCACCGCATCATATAGCATAATCGGCGTGATAGGATGTGTGCCCGGTTTTATATCAAATCCCGCTGCAGTCATCTTACTCCTAAAATAGGTTGTATTCTCTTCCAGCTTATCACGCAGTTCCGTAGTCTCACTAAGCATGTCCAGCACTGCAATAGAAGCTCCCACCACCGCAGGGGCCACCGTATTCGAAAACAGGTATGGACGACTGCGTTGACGAAGCATTTCTATCACTTCCTTCTTACCACTGGTAAAACCTCCCGAAGCTCCACCCAACGCCTTTCCAAGTGTACCGGTAATAATATCCACCCTACCCATCACACCACATAACTCATGCACACCCCTGCCGGTCTTACCCATAAATCCCGAAGAGTGGCTTTCATCTATCATCACTATCGCATCATGTTTATCTGCCAGGTCGCAGATCTTGTCCAGCTGCGCAATGGTCCCGTCCATCGAAAAGACAGAATCCGTCACAATAAACCGTGTACGCGCGTCCTTATGAGCAATAAGCTGAGCCTCCAGGTCTGCCATGTCATTATGCTTATAACGCCCACGCTTCGCTTTACACAGACGCACACCATCAATGATAGACGCGTGATTCAACTCATCCGAAATGATCGCATCCTCCTCGCCCAGCAATGGTTCAAACACTCCTCCATTCGCATCAAAGCAGGCCACGTAAAGTATCGTATCCTCTGTGCCCAAAAACGTCGACAGCTTACTTTCCAGCTCTTTATGTATGTCCTGCGTTCCGCAGATAAACCTCACAGAGCTCATCCCATATCCACGGGAGTCAATCGCACGATGAGCCGCCTCCACCACGCGCGGATGTGATGAAAGCCCCAGGTAGTTGTTTGCACAAAAGTTCAGCACTTTCCTGCCATTAACCGTGATCTCCGCATCCTGAACAGAATCAATAACGCGTTCTTTTTTATAAAGACCCGCAGATTCAATCTCATTAAGTTCCTGCTGAAGCCTGTTGTAAAAGGTTGCACTTGACATGTAATAAAGTTTCCGGCAAAATAACTATAAAGACAACACATTCCCACCCTGGCAAAGTTCTTTGGTAAAAGATAGTTAAATCCAAAGCCTCCCAAACCCGGCAAGAAGCAATTCGCTATACATTTGAAACTGTAAAACACCATCTTGAACAGGATTATTCTTCTCATCATGCTTCTCATCACCTCCCAGGACGGCATCGCACAGGTCCTCAAGGGTGTCGTACTCGATGGTGTCACAGGTGAACCGTTAAAGACAGTAAATATCTACAACGCCACCCGCCACCAGTACGCCTACTCCGACGAAGAGGGCAATTTCAGCCTCACTGCTTTCAAAGGTGATCTCATCACTTTCTCCAGCATCGGATACCGTTCCCAGCAAAAGACCGTCCCCTCCTCCATGGGTGTCGCCGAAATGCACATCGACCTCTTTCCCCTCAGCTACGAACTCGACGAAGTTGAGTTCAGACCTCTCTACACCCCCTACCAGCTTGACTCCATGGAGCGGAAAGATATCTACCAAAGGCCCCTCGCAAGGCAAAAAGTTCGCTCCATCATGAGCCCCGTCACCTTGCTGGCCGACAAGCTCTCCCGCAAAAGCAAACAGATCTACAAGTTCCAGAAAACCTTCCACTACTGGGAAGATCTGAAGTTCATCGAATCCCGCTACACGCCAGCCCTCGTTGAATCTATGACTCCCCTGCGCGGTGACACCGTCGCTGCTTTCATGAACGCACACCCCCTCCCCGTCGATTTCGCCCGCGTCGCCTCCGACCTCGAACTCAAAATGTGGATCAGAGAGCAATACAGGATCTGGCAACGAAACCCTCAGTACCTTCCACCCTCTGTGGGAAATGACACACTCCGCACAACGGAGTAATGCTTAACTTGCTCTTGCTTATGATCCAACCCTGGCAAAAAGGAATCGTCACAAAAATCGAACAGGCAACTCCTCATACAAGAAGGTACTGGATCGAGCTGCCCGAAACAGAACATTTCGATTTCAAACCAGGCCAGTTCGTCACCCTCGATCTTCCCATTCACGAGCAGAGGAACCGCCGCTGGCGCAGTTACAGCATCGCCTCCATGCCCGATGGCAGCAATATCATCGAACTCGTCATCGTCTTTGTAGAAGGTGGCGCAGGTACACGCTACTTTTTCGAGGAGGTCACAGAAGGAACAGAACTCACCCTCCGCGGACCCCATGGCGTCTTCGTCCTCCCCGATGTGCTGGAAAAAGAGGTCTTTCTTATCTGCACAGGCACGGGCATAGCCCCCTTCAGAAGCATGGTCCATCATATTCACACGCATAAAAAACCTCACAAGGGCATCCACCTCATCTTCGGCAGTCGCACCCGTGAAGACATGCTGTATGCCGATGAAATGTACCAGCTCCAAAAGGAAATGGAAGGCTTTCACTACCACCCCACACTTTCCCGCGAAGATTGGCCCGGCTACAAAGGCTATGTCCATCAGGTCTACGAGCTTCTTTGCTGCGACCGCCAGCCCGCTCTGTTCATGCTCTGCGGCTGGAAAAACATGATCGATGAGGCCAAAGCCCGCCTGCTCGAAATGGGCTACGAGAAAAAGGACATCCACCTCGAACTCTACGGTTAACCACATTCATCCAGGTTATCCATCCACTCCTATCTCCCTCACTCCTTTATCTGCCTCTTAAATTAGGTATAACTGACCCTCATCTTTGGAAAAACAGGCCCTCATCAGCCCCCCTTCACCACCTGAGCGCCAGCCAAAGGCCAGGCATCAACCACCCTCGCACCACGTTCAACACAGTTTTTACTAATAAATATCAGCGAAAGAATCAACGCATTATCTGCTTTCTTGCCTTTACATCCACCACCAGCCACCTCCCCTTAGGAAATATTTGTAGCTTTGCCTTGTTTCTGCCGGCTATAAACCCTGCGTATCCTACGGGGATATGATCATGCCAATAGCAATCATAACCCACTCTTATTTTCCGGCTTTTGCTTTGCCAGCTGCCATGGCTTTATACCTCTGCCGTGGCTTCTAATTCTGCCAATTTCAGCGCATTACAGACTGGCATGTTCTTTTTATTGTAAACCAATGTAAATGCATCTTTATGAATACCACCAAGAGAGTACTGATAGTTTCAAACCGCCTTCCAGTGAAGATCAGCAACAAAAACGGCGAGTTAAACTATCAGACCAGCGAGGGTGGCCTCGCTACCGGACTTGGAAGTATTTATAAAGAAGGCAACAACCTCTGGATTGGATGGCCCGGAGCCATGGTTTCAGACAAAAACAAAGATCGTGTACGTCGGGACCTTCAACAGCAAAACCTTTACCCGATTTTCCTTACTCAGGATGAGATCAACGATTTCTACGAAGGATTCTCAAACGAAACCCTGTGGCCGCTGTTCCACTATTTCCCCACCTATACGGAATATGATCCCAAATACTGGGAGAGTTATAAAGCCGTCAACCAGAAATTTGCCGACGCCATCATCAGCACTGCATCCAAAGATGATGTGGTCTGGATCCACGACTACCAGCTGATGCTGGTACCGCAGATGGTACGAAAGGAAATACCAGAAATCAGCATCGGCTTCTTCCAGCATATCCCCTTCCCTTCCTACGAGGTATTCCGCCTCCTGCCCTGGCGTAAAGAACTGCTGCACGGCCTATTAGGCGCCGACGTCATTGGCTTCCACACCTATGACGACGTAAGACACTTTATTAGCGCTGTCAACCGCATCCTCGGCGTAAACAACACCGCCAATGAAGTGCGCGTAGGCGAACGTACTGTCATCATCGACGCCTTCCCCATCAGCATCGACTACAACAAGTACCGCATGCTCGCAGAAGATGCAAACACAAAAAGAAACGAGCGGAAGATCAGACAACTGATCAACCACAATAAATTGATCATCTCCATCGACCGCCTCGACTATAGTAAAGGAATCATCCACAGGCTGAAAGCCTACCAGATGTTCCTCGAGAAGCATCCCGAGGTCCGTGGCAAGGTAGCAATGATTCAGCTGGTAGTACCCTCGCGCGATACTGTGCCTAAATACAAAGAGCTCAAAGAGGAGATGAACAGAATGG
Organism: Bacteroidota bacterium; assembly: GCA_023426425.1. Classification (GTDB taxonomy): domain Bacteria; phylum Bacteroidota; class Bacteroidia; order Chitinophagales; family Chitinophagaceae; genus JAFIGV01. The sequence continues at coordinate 12,747 of JAFAAT010000005.1, forward strand.
TCAGCGAGATCAATGGCAGCTTTTCTACCCTTGGCTGGCAACCCATTCAACATTTCTACCGCTCCTTCCCAATACACCTGTTATCCGCCCTCTACAAAGCAGCAGACGTCGCATTGGTAACTCCTATGCGCGACGGTATGAACCTCGTAAGCAAGGAATATGTAGCCAGCAAAATAGATCAGAAAGGCGTACTAATACTCAGCGAAATGGCCGGTGCTTCCAGAGAACTCTCCGACGCCATCCTCATCAACCCTAACGACATCTGGGATTTTGCCGATAAGATCTACCAGGCACTCAACATGCCTGAAGATGAGCAAAAACGCCGCATGGCAGCCATGCAACAGACCGTCTCCAAGTTCGATATCTTCACCTGGGTCAAGAATTTCATGGACAAACTGGCTGAGGTCAAAACCCAGCAGCAGGCCTTGCACACCCGCAATATCAACAGCTCCATCCGCCAGAAGATCGGCATCCGCTATCACTATGCCATGAAGCGACTAATCCTACTGGATTATGACGGCACATTGGTGCCCTTCCACAACCAGGTGATGGCAGCCGTACCTGATGAGGAGTTAATGCATCTGCTAAAGACACTCAGTAACGATCCTAACAACGACGTGGTTGTCATCAGCGGCAGGGACTATCAGACGCTGGACAAATGGCTGGGCAGCCTGCCCATTGATATGATAGCAGAGCATGGTGCCTGGTACAAGGATCACGGTAAGTTCTGGCGCAGCAGAAGAGACCTGAACAATGACTGGAAGCAGGAAATCCACAACGTCATGAACCAATTTGCGAGAAGAACTCCTGGCGCCTCTATCGAAGAGAAAAGCTATTCCCTTGCCTGGCACTACCGCAGAGTGGAAGATGGCCTCGGCAACCTTCGCGCCCATGAGCTCATGTCCGACATCAGGCACTTCGTCTCCGACCGTGGCTTACAACTGCTGCAGGGCGATAAAGTAATCGAAGTGAAGAGCATTGCCATCAACAAAGGCAAGGCAGCAAAGCGCTGGCTGGAGAAAGAAAACTACGACTTTATCGTAGCTATCGGAGACGATCACACAGACGAGGATACATTCAAAGCCATGCCTGAAGATGCAATTACAATTAAGGTCGGCAGCAATCTCTCAGCAGCTACCTACTACCTCAATAATCATGAAGATGTCCGCAGCCTCCTACGCGAACTGGTAAATTCATCATCCCAGACGGAACAGGAAAAGGAACTACTAAAAGAAGCCAGCTAACGCTGGCTTCTTTTAGTATATACCACTGCCAAAAGATTTACATTCCCCGCCCGGACGCTTCATCCTTTAATCTAAGAATCCTGGGTAGTCGAGCTTCTTCGCTATCCTATACGCCGCATTCATTAGCCCCACATGGCTATACGCCTGAGGGAAATTACCCCACTGGCTTCCATCTTTAGCATCCACATCCTCACTCAGAAGTCCCAGATGATTGGTAAACTTCAGCAGGTTGTTGAAGTTCTCTATTGCTTCATCTATTCTGCCTACACAGGCCAGCGCCTCTACATACCAGAACGCAGTAATCAGGAATGTAGTCTTCGGCTTTCCAAAATCATCCTCAACCACATACCGATAGAATAGTCCCTGTTCAGCCTTTAGTTCCTGTTCCAGTGCTTTCAGGTGGTCACGTGCACGCTCTGATCTGGGATCGAGGTAATGCATCATGATAAGCTGCAGCGTACTTGCGTCCAGGGCAGGAATTCCGTCCGCCATGGTATACACCTTTCTCTTAGGATCATAGCAGGCTTCTATCCGTTCTACTGCCCTGTCTCTCAGAGCTTCGGCGCGCTTCAGCAGCTTCTCATCGCGAATATGCTTGGCCATCTTCATAGCTGCTTTACAACCCGCCCACTGAAACAGATTCGTATAACAGTGGTGATGTGCCATCGTCCGGAACTCCCAGATGCCGGCATCCGCTTCATCAATTGTATTCTCAATCTTCGAAAGAATATTATTGATCCAGATAGAAGAATCCTGTCTTTCCTCAAATATGAAACGCCGGTCAGTATACAAAGGCAGCAATGACAGCATCACTTGCCCATACGTATCGTTCTGTATATGCTCCACTGCCTGGTTACCCACCCGCACAGGCTTGTTTCCTCTGTATCCTTCCAGGTCCATGATCTGTTCCTTGAAGTCAGCCTTAGCCGTAATTGTATATAGCGGATTATACCGTCCGTCCTCCCTCAGGGAAAGATTGGCTATGAAATGAAAATACTGTTCTGCCTCTTCAAAGTGACCGATATTATTAAAGGCGTTCAGAATATAGTATGCATCACGCAACCAACAGTACCGATAATCCCAGCATCGACCACTCCCATCATATTCCGGAAGACTGGTAGTACTCGCAGCAATAATCGCCCCTGTGTCTTCATATTGGTGGATCTTCAACGCCAACGAAGAACGTATCACCTGGTTCTGATACATGTTACCAATACCGGTATTCTTTATCCAGCTTCTCCAGTAAGAGATCGTCCGCATCAGGAAATCTTCTGCAGTGGTCACCAACGGGGCCTCCAGTGGCAGCCCGTAGGTAAGCACCAGGTACTTCGGCTCGTTAAGCGCAAAGTATTGCTGGTCCATGACATAGTTGATAGACACATTCGTAGTGAGGCGCAGTGGCCGCTGCAGGCCCACAAACTCTATATGATTGCTTCCCTGCACGGGTTGAAGCTGAAGCGAGCCATAATCACCAACCGGTTTACATTCCACCCTGATACGCGGATGACCTGACACTGGCTCTATCTTTCTGATCAACATCAGAGGACGGAAGTACCTATCATAAAGCCGAAACCTTGGTGCAAAATCAGTGATCCTGTAGGTACCATCGGAAGCTACTACTTCAGTGACAAGCACATTGGTGTTTTCAATGTACCGTTGCTTGCTTTCGTAGCCGCCTTCAGGTAGTATAGAAAATTCCCCACCTTTCTGCGTATCCAGTAGACTTCCAAAAACAAAACTGCTATCGAATCGTGGCCAGCAAAGCCAGGAGATGTTGGTATTTCTGTTTACATGGGCTAAAAAGGCGCAGTTGCCAATAATGCCAGACTCATAAATATGACGTTGCATGCTGGGAATGGGACTTGAATGATAAATGTATGGAAAGGAGGCTAAAAAAAGGTGCCAGATCTCTACACTACGAACTGGCGCAGTCGTAAGCAAAAAATCGTCTTTGGTATCTCACTGCTTTTGAAGCCTATGCTTCTGGGCCTTTTATTCTGCTTTGTGACCGCCCGTCAGCATTGAACGTTCGTCCCCCGCACATTGTCCTGCAGCTCGCACTTTGAATTTCCGGACCCGAAGGTGCAACTCGCAATTCACCATACTCCTGACTCACTCTTGAAAACAAACGCATTCGTTGTGCCCTTAACCTCCAGGGTCTGATTAGTTTAAGACGTCTCATAGGTTTTCAGTTCCCGTATCTTAGTAACGAAAAGTAAATTAGTGATTGTAGAAGCAAAGGCCACTGAAACATTCCCACACTTGTTGAAAACCACTGTGAACAACTCGCTTCCAGAACAACAATGATTGTTTGTTCACTATAAAAAACGCAAAAGCCGGGTATATATTTTCCTCTCAGCCTGTATATTTAAAATCAACATCGGAAATATTGACTGGACACCATATAAAAAAATCAGCACCGGTTAAGATGCTGATTCATTTCCATTCACGCATATTAGTCCTGTAGCGAATACACACTTCTTAGCAGGCGATTCCACCTTACACCATCTTCCCCAAAACTCAGCCATACAAACCAGGCCTTGCCCACTATGTGATTCTCTGGCACAAAGCCCCAGAACCGGGAGTCAAGTGAGTTATGTCTGTTGTCACCCATCATCCAATAATAATCCATCTTGAACGTATAGCTGTTTGCAGGCTTCCCATTAATGATAAACTGCCCATTAGCTTCACTGAAATCATTTTCCTCATATACATCAATGATTCTCCTGTACAGGGCGATGTTCTGTGGAGTCAGCTGCACGGTCGCACCTTTCTTCGGCACCCAAACCGGACCGAAGTTATCCTGGTTCCACTTGAAGTTCGCAGTGTCCTGTGGGAATGTCCAGGCCTGACTGCTGCCGGTATAACCCGGAGGAGCTATAGCAGGAATAAACCGCACCACCTGCAACTGCTTCTGTACAACAGGTACAGCCTGATTTTCAATCAGGAGTGTGTACTGGTTGCCATTTATACCGACTACTTCCACATCATATTCTTCGAGCATATCTGCGTTTAGCGGACTGCCGTTCGTCAGCACATGATATTCCATCTTCGCATGAGGAAAAACTGGGGAGGGGCGGCTATTTACATATACCGCACCATTCCGGATCTCCAGCGTATCTCCGGCTACAGCCATACACCGCTTGATATAATTATCAGTCTTATCTACCGGTCTGCTCTCAATAGTGTAATTGTTCAAAACAACGTCTCTGCCTAACTCTCTGGCCACCATATAGTAGTCCCGCTCCGGCATTTCCTTGATAATGGTATCTCCCTCAGGGAAGTTAAACACTACAATATCATAACGCTCCACATCACCCATACCCCACCAGCGGCGATATTTCCATTGTACACTTTCGCTGTATGATTTACCACCTGTTACCGGCATCGTATTGTGTACAAGCGGCACGGAAAGCGGTGTCATCGGCACACGTGGCCCATAAGATACCTTACTTACAAACAGATAATCATTCACCAGTAAGCTTCCCTCCATCGAACCCGTTGGTATCGTATAGGCTTCAACCAGAAATGTGCGAATAATGGTGGCAGCAACAATCGCGAAGATTGCCGCGTCAAGCCATTCACGAAGTACTGATTTCTTTTTCCTGGGTTTCTTGTCCTCTTCTTTTTTTCTCCAGAACGCGAGTCGCATGTATTTTATATAATATGAGCAGTAAAAGTAACAACTATAAACTCATTTTGCTGTACCGTACAAACTACGCCCGGGATTTTAACAATCTAACTGTTGCATTCTGTAGCCAGACTAAGACAACTGAAATCGTACTTTTGCCCCCATGTCAAAAAAGGTAATGCTCATCATCATGGACGGCTGGGGCCATGGAAAGGTCAGGGAAGCCGATGCCATTGCTCATGCTAATGTGCCATTTGTATCCTCACTATATGAAAAATACCCAAACACAGAACTCATCACCTGCGGTGAAGCCGTCGGCCTTCCCGAAGGCCAGATGGGCAACTCTGAAGTGGGGCACCTGAATATAGGTGCAGGAAGGATCGTGTACCAGGAGTTGCAACGTATCAACGTGGCTATACGCGACGGTGAACTTGCACGCAACACCGTCCTGCTTGCTGCTTTTGCCGAAGCAAAAGCCAGGAACAGGACACTACATCTTATCGGACTGGTAAGCGATGGTGGCGTACATTCTCATCTTAATCACCTAAAAGCAATTTGCAGCCTCGCCAGTGATAATAAAGTACCCTCTGTCGCAATACATGCATTTACCGATGGCAGAGACACTGATCCCAAGAGCGGCCTGGGATACCTGAACGAACTTCAACAGCACCTGAACCAAACAGGCGGCTTCATCGCATCCGTCACAGGTCGCTATTGGGCAATGGACCGTGACAAGCGCTGGGACCGTGTTAAGCTAGCCTATGACGCACTCACTAAAGGTGCCGGCACTGCAACCAAGGATGCACTAAAGGCAGTGCGGGAATCATACGAAGCAGGAATTACCGACGAATTTATAAAACCAATCATCGTTTGTGATGACGCCGCACGCCCACTAGCAACCATGGAAGCCGGCGATGTGGTTATCTGCTTCAACTTCCGCACAGATCGTTGCAGGGAAATCACGATGGCGCTCACACAGGAGGCATTCCCTGAACACGACATGAAACCGCTCCCGCTTCACTACGTCACAATGACCGAATATGATAAAACCTATAAAGGTGTGGGTATAATCTTCGGAAATGACAACCTGGCCAATACTCTTGGAGAAGTACTGGAAGCACATGGCATACCACAAATTCGCATTGCCGAAACTGAGAAATACCCCCATGTCACCTTCTTCTTTAGCGGAGGGAGGGAAAAACCTTTTCAGGGCGAGAAACGTATCATGATACCCTCTCCAAAATCTGTCGCAACCTATGACCAAAAGCCGGAAATGAGTGCTTATGAGGTGACAGAAGCAATCCTCCCTGAAATAGAACAGGAAAGTGCAGGTTTCATTTGCCTAAACTTCGCCAACGCAGACATGGTCGGACATACAGGTGTATGGGATGCTGCCGTTAAAGCTGCTGAGACCGTGGACGTCTGCGTCTCCCGAATTGTTCCCGTGGCACTCGAACATGGCTACAGCGTCTTCCTCACTGCAGACCATGGCAATTCCGACTACCTTAAAAATGAAGATGGAAGTCCAAATACCGCCCATACTCTAAACCCTGTTCCATTCTTTTTAATATCCAACGATTTCAAAGGAAAGCTCAAGCCCGGAAAGCTCGGCGATCTCGCCCCCACCATCCTCTCCTTAATGGATATCACTATACCAGCAGATATGACAGGTGAGGTATTAATCGAGCCTGCTTTCGAGCCAGCAGTATAGTAATGAAAGAAAAATGGCCGGTGTTTTTGCACCGGCCATTTTTCTAAAGTTATTGATCTCCATCTTTTCTTCTTTCGCTTTCCGCTCGCCTCACCTTTCCTTTCAGACTATCCATATCAAAACGATCCTCTTCATCGTGCCCTGGATTATCCATGTCCTGGTCTGAGATATCTACCTGCTCTCTTTTTCCTATCTCACTATCCGATTGCAGGTTTTCATTCCTGTTCATAGCGGCTGCGTTAGTCTTATCACGGTCATCAGTCTTTCTGATCCCTTTACCATCTTCGTTTCCGTAATACCTGCCCTGCGGAGAGGTGCCGGTATTCTTTTCATCATTCTGTGCCATAACAAAAGGCTTTTGTACCTGCATTAATTAAAAAGAACATGCCACTGGTTGTGCCGGCAAACCTCAGTCAAACCTTAAACATTGCTGACTATCCCAAACATTCGGTACTCGCAATCGGCTATGCACACCTTTCTTCTTTCTACGGTCAACGCTATTGCATCAACAATCAATAACTTAATGCTTTCTATTAATTATCCACAAACGCAGGCGCTTTGCGCTCCTTCAGCTCATGATCTTCCTTCAGCTTATCAGAAATGTTATTTCTTTTCCTCCTCACCCAGTTTTTGAAGCGGAAACTTAACAACATCAGCACAGGAACCAGGATCAATGTTAAGAAAGTTGCAAAGCTCAATCCATAGATCATTGTCCATGCCAGTGGTGCCCAGAAGTCTGCACTGTCACCACCAAAGAAGATCTTAGGATCAAGATGCGACAAGAAGCTGCCAAAGTCAATGTTCAGACCAACAGCCAATGGAATAAGCCCCAGAATTGCTGCCGTCGCTGTTAATAACACTGGCGTCATCCTCGTCCTTCCTGCCTCAACTATAGCATCGTATTCACTCATGCCTTCTTTCAGCATCAGATCCATAAATTCAACCAGCAGAATACCATTCCTTACAACGATTCCCGCCAGCGCCACTATACCTATACCAGAGATCGCAATGGAAAAATCTGTACGGAAGATTCCCAGCCCGAGCATCACACCTATCACAGAAAATAGAACCTCACTGAGAATAATCAGCGTCCGGCTGAGTGAATTAAACTGCATCACCAGCAACAGGAAGATCAATGCCACAGAGATCATAAATGCCTTTCCAAGGAAGCCCATGGTCTCAGCCATCTCCTCCTGCTGTCCACCCATGCGGATGTTAATACCCGCAGGCGCATCAAACTGCCCCAGTTCCCTTTGCACTGCCGCTACTACTTCGTTCGGATTGAAACCGGTAAGTACATTCGAAGAAAGAGTGATAATACGCTTCTGGTCAAGACGCTTAATACCACCATATGTTGTAGCATACTGAATGTCAGCAAACGAACTCACAGGCACCTGGCGTACCACTCCACCCATGCCCATGTCTCTATACACAATCGGCATATTCCTAACCGCATCTATATTCTCTCTTTGTTCTTCATTCAGACGTAAAGTGATCTTGTAATCATCATTCTGATCACGAAAGCGGGATATCTCTTTCCCAAATACAGCAGTACGCAAACTATTCACCACAGTCATCGTGCTTATGCCTTCATTATTCATGCGTTCCCTGTCAAGATTGAATACGATCTCTGGATTGCGCGCCTGGAAGTCTGATCTAAGCTCCTCCACACCAGCTATACGCTTCTGTTCCAGGAATCGCTTCAGATTCTCTGAGGTTACTACGAGAGAGTCAAGATTATCACCCGTTATTTCAACAACAATAGGCTTTGGAAGTGGCGGCCCACCCTGTTCTTTATCCACCGTAACTTCAGCACCCGGCACACCTTTCACTGCC
>JAFAAT010000063.1 GCA_023426425.1 Bacteroidota bacterium
GCTCCTTTACTTCTTTTAGTTAGACTGCCTGTCCGTCTGTTTGCTTTTTCAGGCGGTTTGCTGCAGCTGACACATCGTCCATCAGGTCTTCAGCCATTTTTCCTGAACGGCGGCGTAGGTCGTTTAGTTTTTCACCCAAACCAGAAGCGGAGTCGGAAAGATTTCTCCTCAACTGATTTCCTTTTTCTGTGCGGGTAAGCAGATAACCTACGGCAACGCCTGCTGCGGCGAGCATCAATAATCTTGAAAGTTTCATAAGCGCTGGTTTTAGATGAGCAGAATTGACCAGAATGAGCAACAGAATCATGCCAGCCCCTGCAATAAAGGATCCTCCCCATGTTGCGCTCAAAACGGGCCTGAGATGGGGGTTGACGCTCCACAATACCATCACCAGTTTTGAGACTGCATTAAAAAAGCGCCAGTTCCTTGTGCGGACTGACGCTTAGTTGTTTTAAATGCTCTCTGACTATTTCCGGATTTCCATTTCCTCAATCAGGTTATGGGCTTTACCCAGCTTTTCAATCAGGTAGAGGATGAAACGGCTGTCTACAGCTATTGTTCTCTTATACTTTTTATCGAACGCGATGTCGCCACTCATAGCTTCCCAGTTGCCATCAAATGCAAGACCTATCAACTCTCCGCGGCCATTGATTACAGGACTACCTGAGTTGCCACCAGTGATGTCATTGTTAGTTATAAAGTTCACAGGTAAAGTTCCTTCCTTGTTTGCATACTCATCGAAGTCGCCCTTCTTCACCAGATTGACAAACTCCTGCGGAAGATCGAATTCGTCGTCTCCTGGCTGGTATTTATTCATCAAACCATCGATGGTCGTGTAGTAGTCATAATGCACTGCATCCTGAGGTGAGTAGCCAAGCACCCTTCCATAGGAGATACGCATAGTCGAATTTGCGTCAGGATAGAATAACCTGTCCTTCTGCCATTCCATTTGTCCGCGCACATATAGCTTGCTTAATTCTTTCTTCTGGTCAGCAAATGCTTCTGCTTTTGGCTGGAAGTTCTGTTCATAATTGCGCACAAAGCTTAATGCATACTGGACAGCAGGGTCATTGTTCAGTTGCTTCAATGTAGCCGAATCAGCAAAGGCATTGAACTTGTTGCTGTCGAGCAACATGGTATTGTTATACACGAAAGCTGCATAATCTTTGAAGGCCTTTTCCTGGTTCTTTCCAAACTTCTTGAAGATTACATCCTCATATATACCTGGGTGTTGGGCCTTGGGGATGTCATTGTAGAACATCTGCGTCATTTCTGCAAAGAGTTCCTGGTCCAGCGACCTGTCGAAATTCTTCAGGAGTGACCTGCGGGCAGATTTGATTGGATTAAGGTACTTTTTAATCGTATCCGCGCTCGTATGTCCTTTCTCCAGAGCTTTATAGAGTGGATTAAGGGCAGCTGCAAGCCGTGTAAGTGCAGGGGCACGGAAGGCCTCAGAGTAATAAGTCACGTGCTTTGCATAGGGAATGTACTCTTCATAGGCCTCATCATAGGCACTGATCACACTTTCATATTCAGGTGCATTCTTCCTGGCCCAGTTGATAAACTGCTGCTCAGACCTGTCCTTCCTGTCAACCACATTCAAACGCTTGAGTTGTTCAGATTGACCGATGAAGTACTTCCAATAGTTAGCAATGCTTGCATATTGGGAGGTGTATTTAAGGTACACATCTTTATTGGCATCCATGTGCTTTCTCATAATAGAAAGACGTTTGTCGCGGATATTTACAATTGAAGGATTTACCTCGTTCAAAGCCATCTCGATACCTGAAGCCACCTCATACCTGTTGGTACGACCGGGATAACCGAAGATCATAGCGAAATCACCTTCCCTTAATTCCTTAATAGATACAGGCAGGTATTTTTTCGGTTTAAATGGCTTGTTTGTAGCGGCATATTCTGCAGGTTCATTATCTGCACCGGCATATACGCGGAAAATGCTGAAGTCAGCAGTGTGACGAGGCCACATCCAGTTGTCTGTATCCCCACCATACTTTCCTAATGACTTTGGAGGAGTTGCAACGAGACGCACGTCCGTGTAGCGCTTATAAGTCAAAAGGATGTACTGGTTGCCATTGAAGAATTCCTTCACGTTAGCAATTAGCTTTCCGTCGCGGGAAGCGCGTTTCTCTATGTCTTTGCGGATCTCGTCATATTTCTTTTCGAACTCCTCGCCTTTTGCATTTCCAACTGCATTCATAACTTCTTCAGTCACGTCATACATTCTCTGAAGAAAGAGTACACTCAACCCCGGTGCCGGTATTTCTTCCGACTGGTTTTTTGCCCAGAAGCCGTTATCCAGGTAATTATTCTCCACAGTGCTGAGTGCGGCAATGTTCCCGTAACCGCAGTGGTGATTCGTCAGTAATAGGCCCTGGCTGGAGATGATCTCTCCCGTACAGCCACCACCGAATTGAACAATGGCATCCTTCAGACTGCTCTGATTGGCACTGTAAAGATCTTCCTTTGACAGTTTCAGTCCCATACGGACCATTTCGTCATAGTTCTTACCAATGAGCATCGGGATCCACATCCCTTCATCAGCACGTGCAGTAAACATGACAGCTACCGCACAAATGGATAAAATGAGTTTTTTCATTTCTTGTTTTATCAGGTAATTGAAAATTAGTTGGCCAAAGGTAAAAAACCAGCGCCTAATAAAAACTCCGGTAGTCTATTCCGGCACCTCATCCTTCTCTACCTGAATGATTCCCTTGATGTTATTGATCTGGTACCATGTAAAATCTTCATTGGCTTCGAGACCGTTACCATGAATAATTTGGGTAGGGGTCTTAATTCTGACTGGTTTCTCGGTAAAAAACTTTTTCAGTTTCTGGTTCCACACTAGCTCTTCTGTCGTCAGCATATCGCCTTTTTTGTTTACAACAACAATACTATCGCGAATCACCACGTTTCCCTGCTGTTCGTAATATCGTGCATACCGCGCGGTAAGTGTGCTCTCCACTTCTGTGCTGTCATTGAACGACTCAATTTTAAGGCCCTTCCGCATGTCGATATATGGTGGTTTCGCAACCTCGTTACGGATAAATTCCTTAGCAAAAAGCCTGTTTTTCACTTTGCCTTCTTCGCTATATATGAAAACCACATCCTCTGCCTTGTCCTCCTGTAATGTTTGCTTGCCGACCAATGATTCAATTTCCTGTGGATCATTGCGACAGCCGCAAAACACCAGCACAAACAAAATACCCTGAATTAAGTTCAGGGTATGGTGTAAAGCCTTTTTGGTAAACAACTTAATCATATTTCCTTTTAATAAACCACCTGTCATTAAGTGAGAATCCAAGTGAAAACCTGAAGAAATTCTCTTTAATCAGGCCATTTGACTCACTTCCTCTGCTCCCGATTTCAATGGCCGTGTGAATCCTGTCCGGTGAACGACGGTATGGGAAGCTGGCACCAGCAGTTGCGGCAAAATAATTGATGTCTGCACCATTCAGTTGCACATAATCCTTGCCGTAATAAAACCCAAGCCGGTATGTGACTCGCTGCCAATAACTATACATACTGTTCACATTAGGCGTGTATTCTCCACCGACTGCTATTTTGTATGTGCTGTTTGTCACCGAATCTCTCATGCCATAACTACGGTATTGGTCCCACTGTGCACCACTGAAATCCAGCGCTGCCGCCCATTGCTCATTGCCAAACAACTGCACACCCACGCTATAGCTCATCGGAAGTGTGACGGAACCTTTCACCTCCTGATTGTAAATAGCAGTATCCGCCAATGTCCCGCCACCGGAGTTACGCCAGGCGATACCAAACTCATCTCTCCAGGCATTCACATCCTGACCAAGGGCAGTGGTAGCACCCAACCTGATTCCGAGTTTGCTGTTCAGTTTTGTTTCATACGCTGCTCCCATTTTCCAGTAGATGCCCCCAAGCTTTGTGAACCTTGAAAAGTCTGAATTGAAAGACTTCACAGTATCGTTGATCCTTTGAACCACACTAGTGTTCCGGATTGTCCCAAACAAATAGCCGAAGTTCACGCCAAAACTGAAGCCTCCATATTGCCCTGCAGCACCAAGGAACGCATAGTTGGTACCACCCTCTCCATAGTAGGATCGAACCGACGGTCCAATATCAACCACGTCTGTAGTGTCACTCATACGATAATAGACTTTGGTATTTGGCCTGAGTCCTATTGCCATACCTGCATATTTTCCCAACGGAATGCCGATTGACAAATAAGACAACGAGGCAGTTCCAGTGCCAAAGGACTGTTCGTTTGCAATGATCGTTTTGCTTACACCTTCCGCACCTGCTTCATAGGTAGTAAACCTAAGCTTGGCATAGGAGGCGGGATTATCTGTATTGATCGCATATTCGTTAGCATACGCAGTCGACACGCTCGCCATCCCCCGTAAGCCAATGTTTACGCCATTGCGAAGATCGCCAATACCAAACTTGGAATACGGTGAGTTTTCTCCTTTAAGTCTGTTTAGATTTTGAGCCTGTGTGTTGAGTCCAATTATCAGAAAGAATATGGAAAGGGAAAAGTGCTTAGCGTAGTTGTGGCACATTATGCTTTAGAATTAGATTTAGCCCCTTGAGCAACAGGTCGGGGTCTGCAAATATCCGCGTTTTAAGTTTGTTAGCAAATAAAGGTGCATCCCCCCCGGTTAACACAGCGTTAAAATCAGGATATTGCGCTTCAAAGGCTGCAATCATTCCATCTATTTCAGAGGCCATCCCGTAAATCGCTCCACTGCGCATGGATGTGGCAGTATCATAACCAAGCAGTAGCACTTCGCCTTCAGGCTCCACCTGCGGAAGTTTATCTGTCCACTCATGCATCGCTCTCAGGCGCATTCTCAGACCAGGAGAAATTGCTCCCCCACGGAATGCCCTATTTTTCTGTATGAAGTTGTAGGTTATGCAGGTGCCGATACTTATTGCCAGCACATTCTTCTCCGGAAACAGTGATTGAGCTCCAACCGCTATCGCAAGCCTGTCGGTGCCAAGGGTTTCAGGCGAACTATAGGCATTCATGATCGGAAGAAAGGTATTGGTGTCGAGCTTGATGTAGGACGCCAGCTTTTCTTTCAGCAGAGATTCGGCCTCACTGGTGTGATTAGTAACAGCGCAGAATACACCGCCCTTTGGCTGATAGGTTGCAAGTAGGTCAGTTAAGGACGAAACAGCGTCAGGGGCATTGAAACGGCTCGAAGCTACAATGCTGTTCTCTTCATTGAATAATGCTGCTTTCACCTGGGTATTTCCCCAGTCGATACAAAGGGTGTGTGCCATAATTCGTAATGGTTTTATTCGTTGGACAACCAAAATACTAAAAAAAACTGTAGGCAGGAACCGTCAACTACTCATTAGCGTCGCAAATACCTGATTCGACAGGAAGTAAAACTCAATGAAGGGTATTGTAAGAGTCCTTTATGACTTAACTATAAAGGTTTTAGAAAGCATTACAGGGTATTTTATTTTCGGGCGACCCTTTTTCCACATGCATAACCCGCATCTTTTTGCCGTTTTCTGCCCCCTTGCCCCCGCTCAAATTGTCTTTTCCCGCTCCTGTAGCGACTTTCACCATGGTTGCGCAACCCTGGCTCCACTCACCCCCAACTCATTCGTCAGTTCCAGCAATCCTGGAGAGCCAATGTGTAAAAGGCGGCAAAAAGCGGATGCCCACTATAGATTCAGATCATCCAGAGAAAGATTCCTGAAATGTCCATTCATTTCAATTCTTTTTTTCAGCTTTTCGAGCTCCTGAATGGTGGGGAGGAGATTGTTCAGGTGCCTGCGAATATATTCCAGGCGCTGAACCTCAGTAAAAATACAAAGCAGTTCGTACTCTTGTTGCAGTGAAAGGCCAACAAAATGGGCCACCTCATAAGAGATCATCCTGTCCCGCTCCCCCGGAAACTTCTCCTGCACGTCAAGCAACTCATAAAGTCGTTTCACTTCATTAAGGATGATCCTGGCGATGCTTGAATCGCCATGCTCCATAATGTTGTCAGGATATTCTACAATAGCTCCGTGGTATAGTTTGTCAGGAATGGATTCCACCACTTCAAGGACTCTGAAGACACTTAGTCCTTTCGTCCGTATGTCAAGCTCACCATTGTCATACTCTTTCACAAGCTCCGTAATCTCCATCAGAGTGCCGTATTCTTCTAATCGGCTATCAAGAACGGTAGGGATTCCGAATGGCTTCTTTGCATCCAGCGCTTCAGTGATGAGCTGTTTATACCGGGGCTCAAATATGTGCAGGTTGAGCGGTTCGCCCGGGTAAACAACAATCTTGAGAGGAAAAATAGGTACAAAGTTGATCATACTGTTATCGTTACTCGTTCGTCTTTGCTTTTGAATCCTGACTAAGCATCTCATGCCGCTGCCAGAGCAGGAAGAACAAATATACGAACACCCCGAATTGAACCTCCAGCACGGGCTCTACCATGAGTGGTACAAGCATCATGCACCAGGTGATGAAGAAAAAGAAACCGCTTCTGGTCCTGCGTAATCCAATGACGGGAAAGAACACCCAGGCTATGAACAGTAAGAGACCAGGGATGCCTGTGGCAACTCCTACCGTAAGAAACTGGTTATGTGGTATCAGTCGCTGTTCTTCCTTGACATGGGGGTACCAACGATCATACCCCTTTTTCATCGTATCTAAAATATTGCCCGCACCTACACCCTTCAAAGGATTTTCTCTGATCAGTCGCTGCGCAATATCATAGGACATGATCCTTCCCATATCCGAATAATTGCCGGTCATCCCCTGCTCTTCAAATACAATGAGCGTGTACCGGATATAGCCGACACGCTCCCGAAGGGTTGGAATATAGGTAAAGGCCAGACCTATCGCCAGTCCAAATGCCAGGAGCAAACTAATACCAATAATCCTGGTCTTTTTCCTGAAGGTCAGGTACAATACCCAGCCCGCCAGAAATATATAAAGAGCCACCAGTCCTGTACGCGCTGCCAACACATGCAGGTATGAAGCGAGGACAATAACCGTAATTACCAACAAAGCCTTAGTCCTAACCTTCCGAAACCTGGGCAGTGCATAGACGATCCACACAACTCCTGCAGCTATAGCGAGGCTGGACCGGATATGATCGTTTTTGGGTATGGTAGGTATTACGTGGGAAAAGTTGTAGCCGGCGATATAATGCTGCGGATCCTGCAGGTAATGATACATGCTATACCCTACTGCATATAACAGCACAAGTGACAGTACGACTGTAAACAATCTGACTTGCTTTTCACTGAACGAAGGAGTGAATGAAAATGCCAGGGGCAGTAATACTAGCGGAAGCTTAACCTGAAGCCTCGTTGTCCAATATTCCAGATCATTACTCCAGAAAACAGAAATTGCATAAAGCCCAACCCAGCCAATTGATAACAACCACCACTTTTCCTTTAGCCACTGCTTGGGGTGTATTCCGACTAATGCATTTAATCCAAATAGCACCATTGACATGGAAAGCACTGCGCGCGAAAGAAAAAAACCTACAACCATAGCTATGATAGAAAACATAGCAATGTTGCTCCGTAGTTCTTTAGACTTAAGAAAACTATTTTTGTCCATCACCGTTACCTCAATAACGCAGTAATCCGCTTTTTTAGTGCACGACAAGATAAAACATTTGCTCAGAGACATACAAACCGGTGATTACCGTGCATTGGCCCGCGGTATTACGGTGGTAGAAAATGAACTGTCAGGATATGAAGAACTACTTACAAATCTGACCGGCTCCAATCATGCAAAAGTTATTGGCATTACGGGCCCTCCCGGTGCCGGGAAAAGCACGCTGGTGAATGCACTGCTGAAAGAATGGGCAGCGCAGGGAAAAAAGGTAGCTGTCGTTGCAGTTGATCCCTCTTCTCCTTTTAATTATGGAGCACTACTGGGCGACAGGATACGGATGAGTGAGTTCTATAATCACTCCGGCATTTTTATTCGTTCCCTGGCAAGCAGAGGTACGCTCGGCGGACTCAGTGCGAAGATTGTAGAGATTACCGATCTGCTTAAGGAGGCGCCTTTTGACTATCTTCTGGTGGAAACGGTAGGAGTCGGTCAAAGCGAGGTGGAAGTTGCAGGACTTGCCGACTGCACTGTTGTGACCCTGGTTCCCGAGGCTGGAGACGAAGTGCAGACTCTAAAAGCAGGCATCATGGAAATTGCCGATATATTCGTGGTCAACAAAGCAGACCGGGAGGCAGCCGAAACCCTGTACCGGCACCTCAGGTCTTTGATGCACGAACGGGCAACTGACGGCCATGAAATTCCGGTCTTGAAAACAGTAGCTACAACCAGCGATGGTGTTCCAGCGATGGCTGAGGCCATAGAAAAGGAGTTAATATCAAAATCACCGACCTCAGAAAAGCGGCTTCAATTATTGACCGAAAAGACCTGGCAACTTATACAGTCCAGGAAGATGCGCAGATACAGCCGGATCTCATTAAAACAGGAACTGGAGTCTGAACTCAAAAAAGACACAAAGTTTAATCTATATAGATTTATTCAAAAGTACAACGACTAAAATAACCGCTTTTCCGAGGCCAAGACCAACAGTATAGCATCTTTGCCAACTGCAATGCTCTGATCTTCAATAACTGAAGGAACTTTCTTGTGCAGCCTCTCACAATAACGTCCAGATAACAATATTTAGGTCACTCACAGTGGTTTTTGCGGAATACCCTGTCTACTTTTGTAGGAGTACACATAATTGAAGCATTTTGTATGAAAATGTTAGAAAATAGTGTAACTTGGTTTGGTATTAAAGGGAGCAGAAAGAGAAACATTCATGGTTTATCAAATGGAAAGTATAACTTATAACTAACTACTTCAACCTTCTCCAGAACAGGTTATGATTGGATTTCCGCTATACTTACAATACACCCTTATATTCATTTCTGCTGCTCTTATCAGTGCTTTTTCGATCCCGCGGCTGATTATGCTCGCAAAATTGAAAAAGCTATATGACCTGCCAGACAACAACCGTAAGATTCACAAGAATGTGACCCCAAACCTCGGAGGAGTTTGCATTTTTTTCTCTTACCTGATAGTAGCCTCACTATTCATTGACCTGGCAACCTTTCCCAAGTTTAATTATATAGTTGGTGCGACTCTCGTCCTGTTTATAGCTGGTGTGAAAGATGACATTATTACCCTCACGCCTAATAAGAAGTTTATATCGCAAATATTCGCTGCAATTATCATTGTTTATCTCGCTGACATCAGACTCACCTCTCTTCACGGGATATTTGGCATAGGAGAGTTACCTGAGTGGTTTTCTGTACTTTTTACCATAGTCGGCTGTGTCTTCATCACCAATGCATTTAATCTGATCGACGGAGTAGATGGGTTGGCAGGCAGTCTTAGCACACTTTGCCTTCTGATCCTCGGTACTTGTCTCGCTATTCAGGGAAATTACAGTGCTGCCTGCATCGCTTTTGCATTGATGGGCGCGATTGTTGGCTTCTTAAAGCATAACATTGCCCCGGCCAAAATATTTATGGGCGACAGCGGCTCACTGGTCATAGGCTTCACAGTAGCCATTCTTTCCATCACCCTTATCAACAATTTTCAGCATGGCAACCTTTTGGCAAAAGCTATTCATTCACCCCAGGGTGCTTTGGTAGTGGCACTTTCAATCCTCTTTGTGCCAGTGTTTGATTCGTTCAGGGTGATTACACTCAGGCTTCTAAAGGGCAAACACCCTTTCCATGCAGATAAGACTCACCTCCACCACTTTTTGCTAGACCTCGGTTTCAGTCATTCTCATACTACAACAATTCTGGTCACTGCAAATCTCCTGATTATTTCAGTGGCGCTTTTTGTGCAGGACTACAACCCTACCCTCGCAGTTGCAGCGGTGTTTTTCGCTACAGTGGGTTTGGTTTCAATCCTTTACTTCATGAGGAAAAAGCGACTTGCACACACTGAATCGCTGCGCCTGAAGGCAAGCCAGGCACCCGCCTCCAACAATACAGAAGCTGAGCCGGCAAAATCTTCAGGACAAGTCAAGTTCAACAACAAGTCTATAGCCATTGAACCTGCTTTGCCAGGCACATATAGCAAAACTCCATAACCGCATCAAACCGTGCCAGCTAAAATCTCCAGCCCGAACTGAGACCTGAATACTGAGAACTCTTAAATATCTTAGCAGCATGAAGCACGCTTTCCTGCTCGCAACCGTCCTTTGCCCCTTAACGTCCTCAGCGCAGGAATATTGGCAGCAAAAAGTAGACACACGTATTGAAGTTACACTGGATGACCAGATGCACATGTTGCGGGGCTATGAAGAACTACAATACTTCAACAACTCACCCGACACGCTTCAATACATCTATTTGCACCTTTGGCCAAACGCTTACAAGCACGACCACACACAGTACGCCGAACAACAATACAGAAACGGCAGTACCGGTTTTTACTACGCAAAACCCTCAGAGCGTGGCTATATTGACAGTCTTGAGTTCTCGGTAAATGACAAGGAGGTTCTTCATTTCACCTCAGATCAAACACCAGACATTGCCAGGATCGATCTGCCGACACCACTTCCTCCGGGCGGACAGGTAAAGATTACAACTCCTTTCAGGGTGAAGTTACCAAAGGTCTTTTCCCGCCTCGGACACAACATGCAGGCTTACTTCATCTCACAATGGTTTCCTAAGCCCGCAGTTTACGACCGCAAAGGATGGCACCCTATGCCCTATCTGGATCTCGGGGAGTTCTACAGCGAGTTCGGTAGCTATGATGTGAAAATTACACTTCCCTCAAATTATGTCGTCATGGGCACAGGTAATATCCTGAACCCTGAAGAAATTCAATGGCTTGACGAACTGGCTTCAAAACCTGCACCTGAACAAAAACGCGATACACTTATTTCAAGCAGTACCACATTCAAAACAGTGCATTTCAAAGAAGAAAACGTGCATGATTTTGCCTGGTTTGCCGACAAGCGCTGGATGGTAAGAAAGGACACAATAACTAGTCCCGGTAGCGGTGACCTCGTAACGGTCTGGGCGGCGTTCCTTCCCTCCTATAAAAAGCAGTGGAGTAAAGCGACAGAACATCTTAAGAACGCCATCAGATTCTACGGAAAATGGGTAGGACCTTACCCCTATAAAACAATGAAAGTGGTGCAGGGTGATATGAAAGCCGGCGGAGGTATGGAATATCCGACAATCACTGTCATCGACATCAATGCCGGCGAGGAAATGGTCATCGTTCATGAAGCTGGACACAACTGGTTCTATGGTGTGCTGGCGAGTAATGAACGTGATCATGCCTGGATGGACGAGGGACTAAACACTTTTTACGAACAAAAGACAACGTTTGAAATAGCGCGGGAGAAAGACACACTTGGAAAAATTAAAGATGAGGACTTCAGCCTGGATATGCAGACTATTATGTACCAGCTCGCAGCCGCAGGCAGGGACCAGCCTATAGACCAGACTTCCAACAACTTCAGGGAGCTGAACTATGGTGTGGACGTTTACTATAAAACAGCTTCCTACCTCCTTTGGCTGGAAAACTATATGGGTAAGGAACAGTTTCAGTCAGGCATCCAAGACTACTACAACACCTGGAAGTTCAAACATCCTTACCCTGAGGATTTCAGAACTGTAATGCAAAAACACACCAATAAACCTATTGATTGGTTCTTTGAGGAAGTATTGAAGACAGACAGATTGATAGACTTCAAAATTGCAGACGTTCGAAGTAGCCCAGACGGTGTGGATGTAACTGTTAGAAACAAAACAAGCCACACTCTGCCGGTGGCAGTAGGTGCGTACGCGGGAGATAGTTTACTTGCCACAGGGCATGCACTTCCTTTCCGGGGAAATACTACTGTTTCCCTGCCTGCTACTGCGGCTGGCTGGACCCGCCTAAAAATTTCGCCTTTCATACCAGACGGGCGCACACCGAATAATGAATACAGAAAGAAGGGGCTTTTTCATCGTTCAGGTTTGAGGCTCGCGCCTTTCGTAGGCACTAACCTTAGCAACAAACAGAAATTATTTATCCTTCCGGCATTAGGATATAACCTTTACGATGGATTCCAGGCGGGCCTACTGCTGCACAACCTTAGCTGGCCGCAGACAAAGTTTCGCTTTGCCCTGACTCCACTTCACGGCTTCAGGAGCAAAAACTTCAACGGTGCAGGCTCCATTGGCTACAACTGGTTTCCCCAGCGCACATTCAAAGAAGTGATGTTTCAGGCAGATTTCAAGAGTTTCAGCTACCAGGAGACTGAACGTAACATACCCGGTCCAATCTTTGTCCGATACATGAAACTGGCACCTTCTGTCAATCTCACACTCAGACAAGCGTCTCCTTTAAGCACCGTTCGCAGGACAATTACTCTGAAGGGATACGCCATCAACGAAGAGTCTTTCGACTTCAACATGGACCCTTCCGACAGCTTGTTTAAACCATCGATCGTTTCCCAGGAAAACTACTATGGCTTGCTCCGATATACGCACAATAATGATCGCACCTTCAACCCATTCAGTTATTCTGCAGAAGTGCAAATCGGAGAAAATTTCGCGAAGATCAATCTTGAAGGAAATCTTCGTATTGACTATCATTCAAAGGACAAATCACTCTACATCCGCGCATTTGGCGGCAAGTTCATTTCACTGAAAGACGAACCCTTTGTCACTGACCGGTACTATCTCAATACCACGTTCACCGGCCCAAACGACTACCTGTATGACGACACTTACATAGGCAGGAGCGAAAGGGAAGGATTTGGCGCACGCCAAATCTCCATGCGTGAGGGTGGATTCAAAATACCTACTCCTTTGTACGCAGACCCACTGGGCAGAAGCGACAACTGGCTTGTAGCACTAAATCTTAAAACAGACCTTCCATTAAAAAGACTACCTATCAGACTATATATGGATGTAGCCAGCTTTGCCGATGCAGCAAAACTGAATCCCAGCGGCAGTAAGATCCTCTACAACGGTGGTGTAGAGATCCATTTCCTGGATATCTTGAACATCTACCTCCCCCTTGTTATGAGCAAAGACTTCAAAGAATACCAGCAGTCAATCAGCGGGAATGATAGCATATTGGATGGAATTACCTTCTCACTCTCACTACACAAAATCAACTGGCTGAAGGCACCTTCAGGTGTACTCAAATTGATGTAAAAATCTTCAGGTCAGTGGCTTTTCGTATGGCCGCTAAAGAAGAACAATGAGGAAAAGAATGCATAAAACACCACCCCGTGCTGGGTCGCCAAAACATTTTCGGTCAGACAGGTCAATGCGATAATTACCATCAGGTACAGGTAAAGATGGTCCTTTCTTGAGATAGCTTCCTTGAAATGGGCTAAAAAAATAATTAGCAACACCACCAGACCTAAGATTCCGAACGACACCCATTGGTTGAG
This sequence comes from Bacteroidota bacterium, assembly GCA_023426425.1. GTDB lineage: Bacteria > Bacteroidota > Bacteroidia > Chitinophagales > Chitinophagaceae > JAFIGV01. Next base: position 13,410 of record JAFAAT010000063.1, read on the forward strand.
ATATTCATTATGTGTATCGTAGACGCCCAGGGGATACCCTAATACAAGACTATAAAAATAATACTGCCTGGCAAGAATCACGGGCATCTGCCCCGGTCCGGCACCAAGCAGCCAATGATCCTTGAGGAGTTGCAGGTCCACCGTCCAGATCAACTTACGCATGGACACCGAGTTTTGCACCACTGATGATGTTCCGGCATTTGCTGTTAACTCTCCCAGCCTCTGCGCACTGAACGGTATAAAGAACCAGGCAACTAACAGTGCAGCGACTACGCCAAGTAATAGCTGCAGTACCAGTTGTTTGTTTGTGCGGTGACTAAAACAATAGTGAGTTAGAATCAATGCAAGTGCAATAACCGGAGTCTTGGGCAAGAGCGCAAAGAGGAACAGTAACCCAGCCAGAAAAACAACTGTTACAACCCAACTCCTGATCCTGGTCCTCCATCCTGGCTCGAGCAGTAACCACGATAGGGAGAATACTATGTACATGCCCATGTAGGTTGGGTGCACACCTGTCACGCCCTCGAATGTTAGGCGATAATCTACATGGCTGCCAGCGGAGATGGTCCAGCCGCTTTGTGCCAGGTACACGATATTGCCTAAAAAGCAGGATGCTCCGCAGGCGATTACAAACCAGCGAAACTCCTTTCTGATTACTTGTCTTGTCTCCTCCGTCAGAAGAAAAAAGGCAAATGGCATCAGCAGCATACTGGCCCTGTATTCCACCTGTGAAAACAGATAAGGCAGATCTGATTTCGCCGTGAGCGGAATGTAGATCAGGTATAACAGGTAAGTTCCCGCCAGCAACAACGGTATGTAAAACCGGGCAATTCTGCTTCTGTCCCTTGTAAGCAATACATCTCTGATAGCCCAAAAAGCACACAAGGGAATAATTATGAAGACCTGAACCCTGAGTGGCAGAAAAAATGAAATCATCATCAGCCTGGCAAGCTGACTATCGTAGGCTGTAAGCGCGTTCATTAGCTATCTTCTCCTTCGCAAAATAAGCCAGGCACTCACGTACATATTCATTTAGCTGCTGACGGAACAGGTAATCCCCAAAACGTTCAGAATTTTTACGAATGGCTTTATGGTCAGTTAATGGCGCTTGTTCAAACTTTTTTACAGCAGTTTCAATGCTTGCTACAGTCTGTTCAGGAAAGAGATAACCTGTCTCGCCATCAATTACGGTTTCCTGGTACCCTCCATGATCCAAAGCAATTACCGGTGTGCCGCAGGCCTGCGCTTCAACACACATTATCCCAAAATCCTCCTTTGCAGCAAATATGCAGGCTTTCGCCTCCTGCATTAGCCGTATCATTTCCTTATCATTTTTATAACCCAGCCAGGTAATGTTTGGTACGTGCTGCAGCAACTTGGTGATCTTGGGTGCATCATACCCATCACCAATTAATAGCAGCTTCTTATCAGGCATTTGTTTGAATGCCTTAATGACCAGGTCTATTTTCTTGTACCCGACAAATCTGCCCACACAGAGATAAAAATCTTTACGCTTCTTCTCACTGAGCTGAAATTCATTAATTCTTACAGGAGGGTAGATCACGCGCGCACTGCGGCCATAGTTTGCCTGTATCCGTTTTCTTACGTTTTCTGAGTTTGCTATAAAAAAGTCAACATTTCGTGCAGTCCTATAGTCCCAGGACCTGATTAGGGGTACAAGCAAACGATAGAAAAGTTTCTTAACGGATCTACTTTCATTAGCATAGTCGTCATAAAGGTCCCAGGCATAACGCATGGGAGTATGACAATAACAGATATGAGGAATATCCTTGTCGCGGCGGAAGCCTTTAGCCACAGCATGAGACGAGGACAAAATCAAATCAAAATTTTTTAACCTGAAGGTCTTGATCATCGCGGGCATAACAGGCAAAAGGTACCTATAGTAGGTGTACACCTTTGGCAAATACTGTAGCAGCGATGTCTTGACCCGCGCACTATTAAGAATAAGTTTTCGATCCTTGTCTGAAAGATGTTCAAACAAGGTGTAGACAGTAATGTTTTCCTCTTTATATTCCTCGATGATGTCTGAAACTACCTTCTCTGAACCTGCATTAACCCTCAGCCAGTCATGAACAAGTGCTACTTTCATTAATTATTATGTTAACGCTTCCTGGGTGCGAATCCTCTCCAAAATGATCTTCGCTGATTCCGGGTAATTAAATCTTGTGAACAATTCAGGTGCATTGCTTTGATTCGGCTCCATGACATGCGTAACATGTAGAAGTGAATCAGAAATCTCTCTGATATTCTGAATGTTACAAAAGTAAACATAATTGCTATAAAGTTGACGATAAACCGGAATATCCGAACACAAAACCTTACATCCGAAATACAAACCTTCCAGGACAGGTAAGCCGAACCCTTCATATGCAGACAAAGACACTGCAATTTCGGCACGTTGATAAAGGTTCCTGAGGATTTCATCATCTGGTTCCTCCAGAATTTCTATTCTGCTAAGCTCATCTCCAGCAAGGCCAGAGTCAGCGAAGACATCCTGCTTCCTGCCAATAATATACAGTTTGTATTCTTCTGGCAAGTTAGTTTCGAGGAATGCTCTTATTAACAAAGGATGATTCTTACGTGGACTAAAGCTCCCTACTGCAAGTATAATTTTCTCTTTAGGCTTTGCGACTGCAAGACTCCTCCAGTCCTCGGAAATGCCATTGTATGTCACGGACACCTTACCAGAGGGAACGGACAATTGTGACTGCAGCTCCTCTTTCACAGTATCACTCACAGTGAATAGGTGTCGTGCCCGCCGGGCAATTCTTGGGATCAACCAGTTGTAGAATCCAGCAAAGCTCCGACTATTCCACTCCGGATGAAATCTGAACGCAAGATCATGAATCGTAATGTAATTCCTTGCATGCAGCAGAGGAGCGGTATTTCCCGGGTTAAACAGAGGCGCCCGCTTTTCTATATAGCCTGGCAGCTCGATTTGCTCCCAGGCATGGCCTCGCAGCCTCCCGACTACCCTGGCGTTAAGCTCTTTAGCAACTTCGTTATGGACAATTCCACCAGGTGTTAGAAATACAGTCTTAGGTTCTAGTCTCTTTATTTGCCTGCTAATTTCAATCCCATACCTTTGCACTCCAGTGATAGGTTGAGTCAGAAACCGAGCATTTACAAAGAGTTCCATGTATAAATAAATAGAAATATCTACTGTCGCCTGCAATTTACCCGTTTTACTCCAGTCTATGCAAACCATTCAACAACTATATGCGCTGAGCAAACGGAACATCATCCTCAGGTACAAGAATTCCTTTGCGGGTTTTCTCTGGGGCTTTTTCAAGCCACTACTCTACCTGCTGATATTTATTGTAATCTTCAGTGCGCAGTTTATGTCTGTTAGCAACTACGTGCTATTTGCTACCTCAGGACTTATCGTTTGGTTCTTTTTTTCCAATGTGACCACACAGTCCGTACAAAACATAGTCTCCTCCGCCGGACTTATTAAGGCTATCCGTTTACCTGCAGTACTCTTTCCACTTTCTGAAATGATGAGTGAGCTTTTTAACCTCTGTCTGTCACTTCTGGTATATTTCGTCATTATGTACTGGTTCGGCATGACCTACAACATGTCATCGCTGTTCCTTGTTCCCGCAGTCCTACTCTTTGCGGTATTCACTTTTGGGCTAACGCTATTACTCTCCTCTTTAAATGTGTTTTTTCGCGATATAGGAATTCTTTGGAGTACCATCCAACCTGCCATATTCTACATGACTCCCATTGCCTATCCCGAAGAAATGATTCCAGACCGGTTCCGCCTGGTGATTGAAGCCAATCCTGTGTATTATTTTATCCGCCTCTGCAGGACCGTATTATACGAAGCACAGATACCAGACCTAACGCTATGGATAAGCTGCATTGCCATAGCCTTCTCCATGCTCACAGTTGGGGTATTGGTTTTCCGGAAATTGCAAAACCAGTTTATTTCTGCAATTTGATGGAACCATTGATTACAGCCCGAGATGTTGCCGTACGATATTGGCAGAATAACGTGGGTGTTCACTCACTGAAGGACCTCCTGACTCAACGAAAAAACCCTTTTAAACCCAAGACTATTCTTCAGGATGTTTCTTTTGAGGTTCAGAAAGGAGAGAGCCTGGGCATCCTCGGCCGCAACGGTTCAGGCAAGAGTACTCTGTTACGTACAATAG
>JAFAAT010000070.1 GCA_023426425.1 Bacteroidota bacterium
TCTTGTCCCTCAGCCTTCGCTTTCGCCAAGTGCTTTCGCCAAGTACCTTCGCCATTGCCCGTCCCCCCTACCTTTCCACCAATAGAAAATAAGCTATGTTTGTAACCACTACTTAATTCTCCAAACCTTGCCAGTCATGAGCCGGATATTCATAGCCTTAGCTTTCTCCCAACTAGCCCTTTTCTCCTGCACCGCCCCCGGCGAAAGCACAGAAGCCGGGTCCAACACCCCAACCACAAACATAGTCTCCGAAGACCTGCACACTCAGTCCAACGCCGGCGAGATCAACATGCAGCATCTCTCTCTGGATATCGCAGTCAACTTCCCCCAGAAAAGAATCAGCGGCCTCGCCTCCTGGAAGCTTTCAAACCCAAACAACATCGATTCAGTAAAGCTCGACACCTATGAACTTACCATCGACAGCGTGCTGGTAAACGGACAAAAAACCGCCTTCCGCCTTGGAGCTCCCGTTCAATACCTGGGCAGCGTCCTGGCCATTCCGGTAAGTAATGATGTATCCCGCATCGACATATACTACCAGACGGGTCCTAACCCTCCAGCCCTCCAATGGCTGGAACCCCAGCAAACGCTCGGCAAAAAACATCCTTTCCTGTACACCCAGTCCGAATCCATCTACGCCAGATCCTGGATCCCCGTACCCGATGGTCCGGGTATCCGCTTCACGTATGACGCAAGAGTACAAGTACCTAAAGGCCTGATGGCCCTCATGAGCGCCGAAAATCCTCAGCAGGTTAACGATAGTGGAATCTATCATTTCCGCATGGACACAAAGATCCCCGCCTACCTGCTCGCGCTCGCAGTGGGCGACATTCGCTTTAGCCCCATCGACAGTCGCACTGGCGTCTATGCCGAACCGGAAATGATTGAGAAAGCCCGCTATGAGTTCGAAGAGGTAGGAGAAATGGTCACCGCAGCCGAGGCACTCTATGGCCCCTATCGCTGGGGCAGATACGACATGATTGTACTGCCCTCAGGCTTCCCCCTCGGCGGCATGGAGAACCCCAAACTCACCTTCGCCACACCCACCATCATCTCCGGCGACCGCTCATTGGTCAACCTCATCGCCCATGAACTTGCACATAGCTGGAGCGGCAACCTCGTCACCAACCACACCTGGAACGACTTCTGGCTCAACGAAGGTTTCACCGTCTATTTCGAGCGCCGGCTCACGGAATCAATGACTGATAAAAGCTATGCTGAAATGCTCTGGGAACTTGGCTACCAGGATCTGCAGAAAGAGATGGCTCACCTCGACAGTGCAGACACCCACCTCAAGCTAGACCTAACAGGACGTGACCCGGACGAAGGCCTCACCGACGTCGCCTACGAAAAAGGCGCCTTGTTCCTCCGTCTCATTGAACAACAGGTTGGCCGCGAACGTTTCGACAAATTCCTCAGGAACTACTTTGACACGCATGCCTTCAAGACGATCACCACTGAAAAGTTCCTGGAGTTTTTGCGTACGAACCTGATCGGTGACAATAAAGAGCTGGAAAAGAAACTGAACATCAACGCCTGGGTCTATGGCCCCGGCATTCCTGCAAATGCACCTCGTGCAGACATGGCGCGATTCAGCAAGGTGGATGCAGAAAGAAACAAATTCCTCCAGGGCTCCGCTCCCGCCAGCCTGAATACCAATGGCTGGACCACCTACGAGTGGCTCCACTTCCTCCGCAAAATGCCGAAGCCCTTGTCCGCAGCTCAAATGACCTCACTCGACAACCAGTTTGATTTTACCCATTCCGGCAACAGCGAGATCGCAAATCTCTGGTACATAATGGCGGTGGCCGCAGATTACAAGCCAGCCTACGCAGCTATGGAGAATTTCCTGAGCACGGTAGGGCGCCGCAAATTCCTCACTCCGCTATACCAGGAAATGATGCAAACAGGTAAGGCAGAGATGGCAAAAACCATCTACAGCAAGTACAGGAAGAACTACCATCCACTGGCACAAAACACACTCGATGAACTGGTAATGAAGCAACAGTAATAGGGAAAGGTACTGTCCGACGGGTTCCCTATTTGAAGCTAAATTGTGACCCGTAAGGCCTCAAAATACGCCCAATCCTCTCGCTAAGAGAGCGTTTGCGCTTAATTACGTACCTTTGTGTCAAATTCCAAAAGTGATGAGTGAAACAAAATGTAAACTTTTCGAATCCAAGTTGACAAACGGACAGTTGATCTGTATCAAAAAAATGATCACAGAAAAACGCCTGCAGGCTTCGAAGGATAGTATTGTTTCAGGCTTTACCAATGGCCGGTCCTCCAATCTTAGCGATCTTTATGTAAATGAAGCTACCGAGATTATCCGCTACCTGAAAAACCATAAAACAGTTCCTGTAGAGTAGTTGCTGCTCATTTTCCTGAACTGACTTTCCCTGTTGACGGTCACTGCCTAATCCCTGTTCCTGAACAAACCAGGGGTGTGCTTTGTGTTGCCTAAAAGCGTCTGACTGCCGCTGGTCTTAATTTATAGACCCATCTCGCGGAATAGTTTTTTTGCATATTTCGGCTTTATCATAAATCCACTTCCATGTTCAATTATGGTGAAGCAGTCGCAACTGCAAAGGAACATAGCTTCCTCATAGGTACTCAGATCAGTAAGGGTTTCAGGATCACCGGCATAATAGAAGCTGTCGTCGTGGCACCACTCGATGGTATCAGCCAATACCGGTTCCTGAAAAACTACAAAGCTTGCAGGGATGCGGCAGCCTCTCTACAGGGTTATGAGGGAAATCTCTACACCGTACTCCTCATCGGCAAGTCGCTGCGCAATCACAACGATATTTTCTCTATCGAACTTAGCCGCTACCTCGCAGAAAATCTTCATTCTGCCTGACCGGTTCAGTACATTTACCCCCAGCAGCTACAAGAGAACGGCAGGGTATGAATCTCCTATAAATCAGCACTCATCCACCCGGGTACAATCGCTTACCAGAGAAGTGATTATATACCTCTATAAATATTTGTGAGCGACTTTCGCGCTTTCCTTTGATAGTGCTGGAAATACTTGCTAACTTGAGACTGCTGGTCACCCCAGACGGGCGGTTCCATGTTTGACTTTGATTTTCAGAATATCTCGGGGTTTCTGTTTGCCTTCCTGCCGGGCCTGATAAGTTTCTGTTTAGTCATTTACATCCTGACGGCTCTCCCACGCAACCGACTGATCACTATCTTTTCGTTATTCACCGTAAGCACAGGCATCTGGCAAATGAATGATGCGCTATGCCGCATAAGCAGCTCAGAACTGATGGCAGAAAGATGGGAGTCTCTACTTGCGCTCGGGTGGGTATTTGCAGGCCCATTGTGTCTGCACTTTACGCTCCTGTACACCCGCAGGGTCCGGCACAAAATAGCTCCCTGGCTCATAATTCTTTTGTATGTGCCCGCCTTCGCATTCCTGGCTATTTTTCAAACACAGGTCTACGAACACAACCTACAGTACCGGGAGTTCTGGGGTTGGGTGAATTATCATGATCAGGCAGTACTCGACGTGGTGATGATCTACTGGATCGCCGTACTTCTGCTATTGTCCTGTATGCTTTTGTTCGTCTACGCTTTTAAGGTCCGCCACGACTCATTGCTTTACCGGCAGGCTCTCATCATCGCTTTTGGAATCGCTATACCCACAGTCGCAGGCATCGTGTCGCAGGTCCTCCTGCCCACTGTATTCGACCGACCTTCACTGCCGTTGACGTCTTCATTTCTCAGCTTTCTCTCACTCGCTGCAGTCACTGCGCTCAAGAAATATCGTCTGTTTACAGTGTCTGAACTAATCAGTAGCGAACTCTTACTGGACGAACTGCCTGTGGTAGTCCTCAGTATTTCTGACACGGGCTATATCAACTACATCAACAAGTTTGGTGTGGATTTCCTGAAAATAAAACGCCAGGTGCCTGGACGCTTGCACTACGAACAAGTATTGCGTCATACTGTGAGTGAACCGGAACAGAGTCTCATCTCTGCTTTTGACGCAGCACTGAAGGTTGAGACTTTCAGCAATTTTGAATCAACTCTCGAAATCGAAGACAGAACAGCAAACGTACTGATCTCTGCCAGTCCGATAGTCAACAATAAAAAAGTTCGCGGCGCACTGCTTTGTATCAGGGATATCACTGCACTCAAAGATTCAGAAGTTTCCCTTCAGCAGTCCAACATCGAACTTAAACAGAAAAATGCCAATCTCGAAGAGTTTGCTTTTGTCGCCAGCCATGACCTAAAGGAGCCTCTGAGAAAGATAATCACCTTTTCAGGAATGATTGAGAAGACAGAGTACAACCAGCTTTCCGACAAAAGCAAAGCCTACTTCAATCGCATTGCTGAAGCGTCCAGAAGAATGCAGGTGATGATCGATGACATTCTTTCGCTTTCTCTGATCTCGAAAGAGAGCAGGGTAGAGTACCACCACCTCAACCATTTTGTAAACGAAGCAGTCGCTGACCTGGAAGTACGAATCCGCGAAACCAATGCATTGGTACAGGCAACTAAGCTACCGTCTGCATACGTAAACCCTAAACAGTTTCGTCAGTTGTTCCTGAATCTTATCTCAAACGCGTTAAAGTTTTCAAGGAAAGGGGTTCAGCCAGTTATTTCAATATCCGGCTCTATATTGACGAATGAAGAAAAGGAGCACCTCTCACTCCTGAAACAGACAAGGTATATCAAGATAACAGTGGAAGACAATGGTATCGGCTTTGAAAACGTCTATGCTGAAAAGATGTTCCAGTTGTTTCAACGCCTCCATGGACATGTTGACTATGAAGGCACCGGCCTGGGCCTCGCCATCTGTCGCAAAATCGTGGAACAGCACAAGGGCATCATCTACGCGTCCGGAGTCTTAAACCAGGGTGCCGTGTTCACAATCATCATCCCTCAGGAGCCGCCTCGTCACTAATCATTATCAGCAGACTCGTCCTCCTTCATCACCGTCATCTCCACGGTCTCAGCAGAATTACGGTACATCTTCAGGATACGTACCTCGTATCTGTCAATAGTCAGGGTGTCCTGTTCCTTCAACTCTTTCTGGAAGCGGTACGATATCAGCCCCGACAGGGTCTCATAATGGTCACTTTCTTCCAGGCGGTAAGGCAGGTACTTATTGATGTCGAAAAGATTCGTATGCGCGTTTACTATAAATGTGTTCGGACCGGTCTTTTCCACATACGGCTTCTCATTATCATACTCATCCTGTATCTCACCCACTAGCTCCTCCAGTATGTCCTCCATCGTCACAATCCCCGAAACCTCTCCAATTTCATTCGTCACTATCGCCATCTGCATATGCTTCCTTTGAAACTCCTTCAGCAGATCCTTGATCAGTTTACTCTCCGGAATAAAATAAGCCTTCCTGAGCAATGAGCGTATCTTCTCCGGCTTATTAGTGGCCACCATGGTCTTCATCAGATCCTTGGTATAGATGATGCCGATGATCTCATCCAGTGAACCTTCACACACGGGATATCTTGAGTATCCCTCCGTAATAGCAAAATTGATCGCATCCTGAAGCGACAGGTTCACATCCATCGCCGTTATATTCTTCCTGAGCGTCAGAATATCCCAGGCTCTTCGATCGTCAAAGTCAAACACATTCCTGATCAGGTCACGCTCAGTTTCCTCAATGGCACCGCCCTCATGGCTTTCAGAAATAATCATCTTCAGCTCCTCTTCCGTATGTATCTCACTGCCTTGAAGAGGCCGGATTCCAAACAGGCGCAGAATAAAGTTTGCAAATCCATTCAACAGCCAGATAAAAGGGCGGAAAATGAAATAAAACACACGCAGCGGAAGTGCCACAGCAAATGTGGTATTCGAAGGATACCGGATAGCCAGTGACTTAGGAGCCAGCTCACCAAATGTAATATGCAGCACTGTAATCGTAGCAAATGCCACCGGTACGGCAAGCTTGTGTGCAGTAGCCTCGGAAAGCGGCAGATTCATAGCCGTGAAGAGGTTCATGATAAGATCAGCAGTCACATCCTCACCTACCCAGCCCAGCCCAAGGCTTGCAAGGGTAATGCCCAACTGAGTCGCTGCAAGATAAGCGTCCAGATTGTTGATGATGTTTTTGGCAGTCTTAGCAATGTTTTGATTGATGTCTTCCCTAACCTGTATCTGGGAAGAACGGACTTTCACAATCGCAAATTCGGCTGCAACAAAGAATCCATTGAGTACAACCAGAAAGAGCGTGATAAATATGTCAAATGCCATAGAGTAGCTAAAAAGCCGCCACAAAAATAATACCTCTGAATTACTCCAACCTGTAATTGAGGAAATTTATTCCTGCACCTACAGAATTGAAAATCACTCAGGAATCAATTAGTACAAAATTTTAGGTGCCATGTTCAAAACGCCCGGTCGCTTTGTTGATCCTGATCCTGTAGAAAATGGTCGGAGTATAGGCAGGCCTGTGATGATGGTGTCGCTCCTGTTGAGTATGTGGTGGTAATGCACTCGGAACCGTCTTCTGGTCCAGCATCAGATTTGAAAAGAATTGTTGCGCATACGCAATTTCTTCGTCTTCTGTAATTTCCTCATACCGGCCCCAGCATATTACACTTCGCCAGTGATTGTAGTCTCTGATCTCATCCACCAGGAAGCATACATCCGGGTTCCTTCGCATCATACTGATCTTCATCCCGTCTCTCGAATGACATATCAAAATTCCATCCTCATATACATAGCTGATTGGTACAACGTACGTTGCCTCGCCATCATTGCACCCTATGCGGCCAATAGAATTTCGCTGTAGTAGCTGTTCCATTTCCTCCTGTGTCAAATTGCCTAACATGTGCTCGTTTTATTCTAAAATACTAAGATCAGCTTTATATCTGACTATGCAAATTGCCGTCGTTGAGAAGTTCTTCGATTCAAGTCCCTCTCGTCTCCAATGTCGCTCTCGTCCCTAATTTCCCTCTCGTCCCTAATGTCCCTCTGTCCCCACAAATACCACGCTGGCAACATTTTATTGCCGTGCTTGAAAAACCTTTTATGAAGAACTTCCGCTCCGGCCTTTTACTGCCTGAACATACTGCTGTTTTTCTACTGGATGATGATGGCGTCTTCCCCAACAATGCCCAGCTGCCGGTAGTTCATTATGAACATGCTTTTCAAATCAGCAACGAAGACGATGCCGCAAAGGAAATAGAGGAACTGCTCCAGGACAACAACTGGCACAATCCCTGGCGCAACGGCATCTACGATTATCATCACTACCACAGCACCGCCCATGAAGTGCTTATTTGCTATTCTGGTAAGGCAACTGTGCAACTAGGCGGCCCCTCAGGCGTAATGGTCAACTTCAATACCGGTGATGTGCTCCTGCTTCCCGCAGGTACTGCACACAGGTGTGAAAAAGCCACTGCCGATTTCAAATGCATCGGCGCCTACCCTGAAGGTCAGGAATTTGACATGAACTACGGAAAGACCGAAGAGCGCTCTAAAGCCGCTGACAACATTTTTCATGTACCCCTGCCGGCCGCAGATCCTGTTTACGGCGCAGACGGTCCACTCATTTTTCACTGGCATACTGTTTAACATACCGGTATGCTGCACGAAGAACTATTATCAATCATCGACGACAGGCAACACGCACACTGCTTGTGGAGCGAGATCACAGAATTATACAGCTCTGAAGGCCGACACTATCATAATTTGCAACACCTGGACTTTCTCTATAACGAGCTGTCTACGCTGAAGACTGAGCTGAAGGACTGGCCAGCAATCTGCCTGGCTATCTGCTATCACGATATCATCTACCACCCCGGCGCTGCAGACAATGAGGATAAAAGTGCCGAACTGGCTGAAGAAAGATTGTCCCCCACCAACATTAAGGAATCTTCAGTTAGCCGGTGCAAACAACACATCCTCGCCACCAAACTTCATGCTAATCATACAGATCCTGACACTAATCTTTTTACCGATGCAGACCTGGCCATTCTGGGGCAAAATGATGAGGTGTATGACGAATACGCAGTGAATATTCGTCGGGAATATTCTCACGTGCCTGATGCACTTTATGGCATGGGTCGTGGCGGCGTATTACAACGTTTTCTAAGGATGGAACGCATCTTTAAAACTGAAGCTTTCTTTACAAAGTACGAAGTTCAGGCGCGCAAAAACATCAGGCGCGAACTCCAGCATTTAACTGCACCGGTAAGGCAGTAAATATTAACGTAGATTCGGGCAAATGGTCACACAAATAGAAATCAAAAATCTCTTTTTTGAAGATTACAAAGAGCTCATAGAAGCCATGAAAGCTGCCTACCCCATGTGGCAGGGCGGCTTTTGGAAAGAAACCACCCTCCAGCGTCTGATTCGACAGTTCCCCGAGGGTCAGATTGTGATCAAAGCAGATGGCAAAGTAGTAGGTTGTGCCTTGTCAATCATCGTCGACTACAACGACTTTGGTGATATACACACCTATAAGCAGATCACGGGAAATTACACCTTCAGCACACATAATCCCTCAGGCGATGTGCTCTATGGCGTAGAAGTCTTCATCCATCCTGACTATCGTGGCCTCAGGCTCGGAAGAAGACTCTATGATGCTCGTAAAGAGCTCTGCGAACACCTCAACCTGAAAGCAATAGTCTTCGGTGGCCGCATCCCCAACTACCACCTCCACGCCGACAATATGTCCCCGAAAGAGTACATCAACAAAGTCAGACACAAAGAAATCTACGACCCTGTGCTCTCCTTCCAGCTGGCCAATGATTTCCACGTTAAAAAAGTTCTGAAACATTATATGCCGGATGACGACGAAAGCATGCAATTCGGCACCTTACTCCAATGGGATAATATTTTCTACCAACCTCGCACGACTACTTCCTTCAACCGTAAAACCTCCGTACGAATCGGTCTCGTACAATGGCAAATGCGAAACTACCGCGATATGGACGAGCTGTTTAGCCAGGTAGAATACTTCATCGACTCTATCTCCTCCTATCAAAGCGATTTTGCGCTGCTGCCAGAGCTATTCAATGGACCGCTCCTCGCGAAGTACAACCACCTTTCAGAGGTAGACGCCATGAAGGAGCTCGCAAAGTTCACTCCCGAACTAAAAGACAGATTCAGAGAGCTTGCCATCAGCTACAACGTCAACATCATCGCCGGCAGTGTGCCCAGCATCGAAGACGGCGCCCTTAAAAACATCGGTTACCTCTGTCACCGTAACGGTCAGATCGATACCTATGAGAAAATTCACATCACGCCTTCCGAAGAAAAATTCTGGGGTATCAAAGGTGGAAACACACTTCAGGTCTACGATACAGATGCAGGCAGAATAGGCATCCTTATTTGCTACGACGTGGAATTTCCCGAACTCGCCCGCCTCCAGGCAGAAGAGGGCATGCAAATACTGTTCGTTCCCTTTCTCACCGATACCCAAAATGCCTATATGCGTGTCCGGTACTGCGCCCAGGCCCGCGCCATAGAGAATGAATGCTTCGTCGCCATCACCGGCAGCGTAGGAAACCTGCCCAAAGTGGAAAACATGGACATACAGTATTCTCAGGCCGCTGTCTTCACTCCCAGCGACTTCGCTTTCCCCTCCAATGGCATCAAAAGCGAAGCCACACCCAATACCGAAATGATCCTTATCGCAGACGTGGACCTGACGCTACTGGATGAATTGCATAGCTACGGTAGCGTACGCAACCTCAAAGACCGCAGAACAGATTTCTATGAACTAAAGCTCAGGAAAGCTCCTAAAGCGCCACCCCCGGATACACACCAGAACGACGTCGCCGGTCCCGCCTCAGGTGGTTAACGGCCCCCTTTCTTAATGCTGGTCAATGAAACAAATTCAGGCTTGTTGCTTCACTACAGCTTTGGTATTTTTTTTCTTTTGGTGTATCTTTGCAATCGTCTCCAGTGGCAATGTTTTTGCATATCTAAGCCACAGACGCTAGCTCGGGTACACCACCTTTTTACCTGCTTCCTTTTTTACCATTCATCGACGGCCTTTACGCGCCGGAAGGCTCTCTTCGTACCCGGACCTGCGCAAAACAGGAGAAAATTTCCTTTCTACTCCACCCCCGGTTCCATACCACCCCCATACAGCGCCCATACCAACTCCATATCAACTCCATATGTTCGCCCTGACATTGACTTGTCATTGATGGGTCTACGACACACCATTTTCACCTCAAGGAGCTTAATATCTCACTTCAAATCCGCTTCATCCAGACGGGTAAATACAAGAAATGCAGCACTTTCGAACTGCATCTCTTAAACTCACTTAATATGAAGTCTTTGCTCCAATAACTATCTCTGACTTTCTTAGCTGCGTTGCCTCAAAAGCAACAAATACTACTCGTGAAAATTTATTGATCCTCTTTCTTCAGCTTTGCATCAAACAAAAATGTGCCGAAAGGGAAAAACGCAGCAACAAAGGCCAGTACAAGCTTGGAGAATGGCCACTTGTTCTTCAGGTAAACATTGAAAGCAGCCAGCATGAACAAAATAAATAGCAAACCATGTATCCACCCCGTATATTTCACCATCAATGGCTGATCAGCAAAATACTTCAGCGGCATTGCTATAAACAGGAGCACCAGCATAGATACCCCTTCCAAAATCCCAATGAATCTTAACCTGCCTACAGTTGTGGAAAACATAATCTTCTGTTGTGCCCGCAAAGGTACCGAAGCTTTTGCAACTGCATCACATCAAAGATATTAGCTCTTGTTCTCCCTTACTCCCAACCTCTGGCTGGTCCCGGCAAAACTGCGCTCCATCTTTGGGATCACAAGAAGAATAATAAACGGCAAAGGACTACTGAAAAATACCCTCAGATGACGAATCTGGTCAAGCACATCAGCACTCACAATGTCAAATTTCCATTGCACCAGTCCCACAAGCATCAACAGCACTACCAGCGACGCATACCCAAGCGTCCAAACATATTTCACCCAATGTATCTTATGCTGATGCCAGTAAAATATCCCGGCAGCATAAACTCCGCCAAGGAACACCAGGTGAAAAATCCGTCTTTTCATCGCACCTACACCGGTAGCCTCCGAAACATGCTGCAGCTCAATCCAGCTCAGCCCGATTATCAATATCAGTGAAAGAACCAGCTTCCAGTTATTTTTTAGCCACATCTGTTTTGCTATAAAGAATCCACAAATAAAAACTCACTCCATATATCGCCAGCTTAAACAGGTAATGATGCATGAAGTCCGCCAGCTCATAGTTATTATAAAACATGACCGCCAGCACTGCACACCTCACCATGTTCAGAAAAATCGTCAGTAACACTCCACCAGCAATAAACAGGCTTAGCCTCTTAATCTTTGCAGGGAAGCAAAGCAGAAACCCAACATAAAGCACCATCAGCTCAAGCCCGTTGCACGCCGCCGCTATGGTCACCGACTTCTTCCCATTTATCAGAAGAGAATACCCGTCACTTACCAGGTCACTGTAAAACGGCGTCAGCATCTTCACAGTACCCCACATGATCAGCTCTATCAGCTGACTATCGGGCACTCCACTGGGCTTCAGTACCAACTCATACAGTACCCGCCAGACGATAAACAGGATCCCGCCCCTCAAAATGAAGGTTCTCAAACCCTTGGGTATGCTGGAATATCCCTTCCTGACTTGATCTAAAACCAATGCTTTCATGTGCTTGTGTTGTGAAGACAAAAATCTATTGACAGACCTATCCGGAAAAATTCTGGGCAGCGTTTAACTTCTGCTTTAGAAGCAGTTAACGAGTGGATTACAACTCCTTAACGAGCTGTTAGGAATTCCCCGGCCTTAAAAGTTTATTTCGAGGCTTTCTTGCGGCTGTCGTAAAACTTCTTGATGCCAACTCCTGCCCCTGCAGCTAACAGCATGCTGAGTCCTCCGTCAAGTGGCACACATACACCACCATCGTCTACACCACCCCCAAATCCAGGACCACCCTGGGCGAATGCTGCCAGTGGAGCAGAAATAATTAGAATAAGTACCAGGAATGAAAGAATCTTTACTGCATGTTTCATTTTGTTTCGTTTTGTTTGTTTGAAAATGAATCTGACACAAAGATGTATGGATGCTCTTTCGGGGAGAAATTTTTCGAGTCGGTTAACAGGTGTTTTGTAACCGCTTAACAAGCCATTTAGAAATCAAACGGTTATCTTAGATGCTAATATGTAGTCCTGGGCCACCAGCAAGGCTACCAAAAAACTAACATGGCCTGATATTTTACCGTCTTCAATAATAGCCTGCATACCCGGTTTTGTGAAATGGATATCTGGAAGTATTCCGCACTTTGTTTTCTGCTTTTCTGTTCAGTGAATTCCTCTGCTCAGCAAAAATGGTTCGAAACGACCGCAGGCACAGGCCTCTCCTTCGCAACCACAAAAGCATCACCTCTTGACTATCAGACACGGATTCTGCCGCATCTGGGCGTCACTGCTTTCATCCCTTTCAGCAAAACTGTTGCCCTCAAAACCGGTGTCATTTATCAGCAAAAAGGAAATAAGACGGCCG
>JAFAAT010000085.1 GCA_023426425.1 Bacteroidota bacterium
ACCCCCTCCTTCCCCCTACTTTCCCTCCCCTTAGGTCTCCAAACACCCATAGATATAGAACTTCAAAAACATGTATCCTCGCATTAGTGATACCCTTCCCCATCATTTGGCTCTTCTGTTCTACCGCTTATCTTTGTTACCACATTCAGAGTCATGCAACTATACGATAAGATAAAGGAGACCACCGCCTATATACGCACGAGGATCAGCAGCAACCCCACCATCGCCGTCATTCTGGGCAGCGGACTGGGCGGACTTGTTGATTCTGTGGAGGTTGCAAGTGAAATACCTTATACAGACCTCCCACATTTTCCTGAATCTACGGTGGAGGGACACGCCGGAAAACTCGTTTTTGGCAGTCTTAATGGCAGGGAGGTGATGCTTATGGCTGGGCGGTTCCATTATTACGAGGGGTACTCCATGGAAGAGGTAACCTTCCCTATCCGGGTCATGGCAGCTCTTGGCATCAAAACCCTGATCCTTTCGAATGCTGCGGGCGGCATGAACAAAGAGTACAATATCGGAGACCTCGTCATCATCAACGATCACATCAACCTTTTCCCTGAACACCCTTTACGCGGGCCTAATGATGATCGTCTCGGTGTTCGTTTTCCGGACATGAGCGAGCCCTATGATCTGACCCTCGTTGAACAGGCAAAATCTATAGCTGCAGAGAAAGGCATCAAAGTACACACCGGCGTTTATGTGGGCCTGCAAGGCCCCACATTCGAAACCAGGGCCGAATACTATTGGCTGCACGTCATCGGCGGTGATGTAGTAGGCATGAGCACTGTTCCGGAAGTAATCGTTGCCCGTCATGGCGGGATGACGGTATTTGCCGCTAGTGTAGTCACAGACCTGGGCATCAGCGATCAACTGACTAAAATCACGCACGAGGAGGTGCTGGAAGCAGCAAATGCTGCAGCGCCGGTACTTGCTGGCCTGGTCTCTGAATTAGTCCGCAGGCTCTGATCCTGTTAGTTTAACCTTCTATCTTTTCTGCCTCCTGCCTTTTACGCAGTTTGCTGTTCCTGATGCCGTAGAGGAAATATACTACCAGTCCGGCAAGCAGCCAGATCAGAAAGCGCAGCCAGTTGGTATAGCTCTCCTGTGCCATCAGGTAAAAACAACTGATCAATCCCAGCACCGGGATAAGTGAAAACCTTTTTACATAGGCCATAATGGCCACCACTATAGCGACTATCCAGAAGATCAGCATTGGAACTCCCTCTAATGTCAATAAGCCAGTAAAATGTTCTGGTATGTAGACCAGGATCAATACTATGCTTACCAGCACCATTAAGGGAAATACATACTGCCCAGGTATATAAGGCACCCGGAAGCGGCTAGGTGGGCGATTGGTTTTTTGCTGCAAGACCAGAATTCCTGCGCAGACGAGGACAAAGGCGAATAGGGTGCCAATGCTGGTTAACGCTAGTACTACTTCCAGGTTCAGGAAGAGTGCCGGCACTGCAACCACAAAACCGGTAAGTATCGTCGAGAAAGAAGGTGTTTTATACTTTGGGTGGATATGTGAAAACACTTTGGGCAGAAGCCCGTCCCGGCTCATTGCCATCCAGATTCTTGGTTGTCCAAGCTGAAAGACCAGTAGCACACTGGCCGTAGCCACGATTGCACTCACGGCCACTATTGCGGATATAAAGCCCAACCCTACCCTGTCGAAGACCATGGCTAATGGATCCCCTACATTAAGCTCCGTATAGTGCACCATGCCGGTCAGCACTAATGCCAGCAGCACGTATAGAATGGTGCAGATGATCAGTGAGTAGATCATCCCTCTAGGCAGGTCGCGCTGCGGATCCTTGCATTCTTCTGCCGTTGTAGAGATTGCATCGAAGCCTATATAAGCAAAAAACACTGCAGACACCCCTTTCATGATACCGGCGAATCCGGTAGGAGTAAATGGCGACCAGTTTTCAGGATTGACATACCAGGCCCCAAGGGCGATTACAAAAACTACCACCAACAGCTTTAGAATCACCAGGGTATTATTTGCAGCCCGGGATTCTTTGATACCTATGTAAACCACCCAGGTAATCAGTGCTACAATTAGCAATGCGGGCAGATCGATAATTAGTCTAAGGCCAAATATCTGAGGTGCATTCACCCAGGCATCATACTGAGAAAGAACTGAAGGATCCAGCGCTGCGATAGAAGTTCCGGACTCCAGACCAGCTGAAGCGACCCCGAACCCGGTGCTGGCTGTACTGAAGTCCATGGTGAGCCAGTCCGGAATATGCAGATTTACCTTATCCAGTAAATGAGTGAAATAGTCGCTCCAGGAAATAGCTACCGCAATATTTCCAATAGCATACTCCATCAACAGATCCCAACCTATGATCCAGGCAAACAGTTCCCCGAAGGCCACATAAGAATAGGTATAGGCACTGCCTGACACTGGTACAGTCGAGGCAAACTCTGCGTAGCAGAGTGCAGCAAAGCCGCAGGCAAGTGCAGTGAAAATATAAAGGAACACTACGCCCGGTCCTCCATCTGCTGAGGCCTTTCCTATGCTACTGAAGATGCCAGCACCGATGACCGCAGCCACACCCAAAAGCGTGAGGTCGCGGACTCCAAGCACGCGTTTCAAACTTTCAGTAGTACCGTGTGCGTCAGTGAGTCCGGTAGCTGCTTCCTGCTGTATTTGAGTGATTGACTTAGTCCTGAATAGCTGTTGCCACATCTGCTGTTAATGAGCAGGTAAAGTAAACAGATTAGAACTAAAAATAAAAGGGGAGCCATATGGGCAGGCTCAGAGGGAACGAAAGCAGAATGCACTGCGATATGCTTTTATGAATCCAAGGCCTGGTGTAGCAACTACTACTCTTCTGATTTCATAGTAGCGCCCTTCCCATACTTCACGAACATATAGAGGTAAAGCACTCTCGAAATTCTCATCAGCCAGGGCTGCAACAGGATAGCTATTGCCACAGAACTGCCGAGCGCGTAATAAATGCTATAATCTTTGTAGGAAAGGCCGAAAATGATCCAGTAGGCAACAAAACAGGCAGCAAGCAGCGCAACCGTCAACCCATAGCTTACATAACCGGTACCGTAATAGAATCCAATCTCCAGTTCCATCTTCTGTCCACAAACCTCACAGTGGTCGGGCATTTTCAACAGATCTCCAAGAGGAAATACACTACCGCGACAGAACATGTCTCCTTTACGGCAGTTGGGGCATTTCATTCGAAGAATACTAGAAAGGAGAGGAGGCTTTTCCTGGGACATAACGCCTTGTTTTGTACAAAATTACTGAACTGCGACAGAAACAGAATGTTAGGATTCATCTGGTATTGCCGCAGCCTAAGGCGGGTTTGATAAATCTTATATCTTTGCCATCGTTCAAATGCTACGATAGTCTTTGCGCAGGCAGATCGTTGTACATTTAAAAAATATCTGAGCATTTATGCAGAAAAAGACCCTATGGTGGATTATTGGCGGGTCGGTATTGTTGTTGATCATCCTGATTATTATCGGCAAGCAGACCGGTAATAAAGGTGTGAAAGTGGCTGTAGAAAAGGCCTCTTTACAAACTATTACAGAAGTGGTCACAGCAAGTGGGAAGATTTATCCGGAGACTGAGGTGAAAATCAGTCCTGAAGTCAGTGGAGAGATAATTGCCCTGACCGTAGAGGAAGGCGATACTGTCACAAGAGGCCAGCTCCTGGCCAAGATCAATCCGGCCATCTATAGCTCTATGGTGAACCAGGCAGAGGCCTCTGTGCAACAAAGCAGGGCGCAGGTGGAGAATTCCCGTGAAATGGTTGCGCAGGCTAAGGCACAATATGACCAGGCCCAGGCAAACTACAACCGCAATAAGAAGCTTTACGAGGACAAGATCATTTCGGCCATGGAGTTTGAACAGGCAGAGTCGGCCTGGAGAAGTGCTAAAGCCAGCTATGAAGCCGCACTGGCCAATGTGACCGGCGGCACCTACGGGGTTCAGGGTGCAGCTGCCAGTCTAAACCAGGCAAGAGAAAACCTAAGAAGGACAACTATCACAGCACCTACTTCGGGCGTAATCTCAGCATTGAACGTAAAACTTGGGGAGCGGGTCGTGGGGACTGCACAGATGGCAGGTACAGAAATGATGACTATAGCAGACCTGGGCAGGATAGAGGTGAGAGTAGACGTCAGTGAAACGGATATTGCCAAGGTCAAGCTGAATGACACAACCATCATTGAAGCTGACGCATACAGGAACCGTAAGTTCACGGGTATTGTGTCCAAGATCAGCGTGAGCAGTAAGAGTGCTGGGTTGCAACAGGTAAGCACCGATCAGGTGACCAACTATACCGTGCATATCCTGATTCTTCCTTCCAGCTATTATGATCTGATGGCCAAGGTGCCAAGCAGGTTTCCATTCAAGCCGGGAATGTCTGCAAGCGTCGAGATTCAGACCAGGAGAGAACGGAATATTCTTTCTGTTCCGGTGAATGCGGTGACTACCAGGGATTGGCCAGACAGTCTCAAAAAGAAGAATGAATTGACAGATGAGCTGCGGCAGGTTGTATTTGTATATAATAAAAAGGCGGACCAGGTCGAGGTACGGGATGTAAAAACGGGGATTCAGGACAACCAGTATATTCAGATTCTTGAAGGCCTGAGGGAGGGCGACCAGGTTGTTATTGCACCTTATGGCGCCATTGCAAGGACCTTGAAGGATAAAACTAAGGTAAACATCGTAGAGAAGGACAAGTTGTTTGAGGGCGAAGCTGCTGACTAATTCATCATTTATAAGCCAAACTGTGGATTCTGAAAATATAGGTATAATTGGTAATGGTAGCTGGGGTACCGCTCTTGCAAAAATTCTTACTGACAACGGTAACAAATTACATTGGTGGGTCAGGAACAAAGATTCTGTGAAATATTTCCAGGAGCGCCACCACAACCCACACTACCTTACCTCTGTTCATTTTAGCTCTAAGCTTATCAAAGTTACCGACGACCTGAGGGAAGTACTTGACTGTTGCGAGACACTGGTTTTTGCGGTTCCATCGGCCTATGCGC
>JAFAAT010000089.1 GCA_023426425.1 Bacteroidota bacterium
AAGGCGCTATGAAGGCGTGAAAACACCGAGAATGAATTTTCACACCTATTAGAATAATTTCAAAACTAACTTTGCCAACTTGAAGGCTCAAGAGTTTCAACATATCCCCAAAGTTGTCATAATAGGCCCCGAATCCACGGGCAAAAGCACACTGAGCGCCTCGCTGGCAGAGGTTTTCCATACGACCTGGGTGCCCGAGTACGCCCGAGAGTACCTGGAGCAGCTACAACACCCATTTTCAGAACAGGATCTTCTGCATATTGCCAAGGGGCAGTTGAACACCGAGGATGAGAAACTGGCTACAGCCAGCAGGCTCCTTATCTGCGATACCGACCTTCACGTGATCCGTGTGTGGAGCGAACACAGATTCAACCGGACTGACTCCCAAATACTGGCAGCCATTGCAGAGCGCAGGTATGATCTTTACCTGCTCACAGACACAGATATCGCCTGGGAACCTGATCCGCTCCGCGAACACCCGGAACTGCACATGCGACGCTACTTTTACCACCAGTATCGCGATGCTGTTATGCACAGCGGAGTTCCATGGGCAAATATCCACGGTAATCATCAGCAAAGGTTGCAACTTGCACTTGCAGCCATCAGGGAAAACCTAAACATAGCATATGCGCATCCACATTCATCCTGACAACCCACAGCAACGAAACGTCCGCACCGTAGCAGATACGCTGCGTAAGGGTGGGGTGATCATTTACCCTACGGACACCATCTATGGCCTTGGTTGCGATATCTATAACACTGGCGCAATCGAAAGGATCTGCCGCATCAAAGGAATCGATCCTAAGAAAGCACAGTTTTCATTCATCTGCCGCGACCTGAAGCATCTCAGCGACTTCGCCAAAAGTATCAGCACCCCTGTATTCAGGGTGCTGAAAAACAGCTTGCCGGGACCCTACACTTTCATTCTTGAGGCTAGTAAGGAGGTGCCCAAACTATTAAAAAGTAAAAAGGACACAGTGGGCATCAGAGTGCCCGATCATTCCATCACCCAGGCGATTGTAGAGGAATTGGGGCATCCGATTATGAGTGTCTCACTGCCAATGGATGGTGATACTGAATATTACACCGATCCTGAAGCTATTCACGACCTTTTCGAAAACCAGGTAGATCTCGTAGTGGATGGCGGTGCAGGTAATACGGTACCCTCAACAGTGATTGACTGTACTTCCGGTGTCCCCGAACTAGTCCGTGAAGGTGCCGGAGACTGGCAACACCTGGTTACGTAATACTCCTGAAGACTGTATATCTCAGGATCATCTCCAGCAATAGACAGATAATTGCGATCAAAGCAAGGGGATAAAACAGCTCAGCATAGTGCCGGTAGCTACTGATCTCCACCTTAGTTTTCTCCAGAGTATCAATGTCTTTATAGATCGCTGCAAGTGATTTGTTGTCGGTAGCACGGTAATACTTGCCCCCGGTCTCAGTAGCAATCTTCTGAAGTAGTTCTTCATCTATCTGAACCTCCTGCATCTGCTTCTGCATCCCAAAAGGTGTCTGTACAGGATAAGGAGCCATACCACGACTACCTACACCAATGGTGTACACTCTCACCTTATATGCCTTGGCAATCTCCAATGCCAGTTCAGGTCCTACCTTTCCTACATTGTTCACACCGTCTGTAAGTAAAATCACCACCTTGCTTGCTCCATTCGACCTGCGGATACGGTCCACTGCAGTAGCCAGCCCATCTCCAATCGCCGTTCCGTCTACCAGCAACCCACTCTTGATTTCTTTGATCTGCCCTTTCACCACCTCATGATCTATAGTAATCGGACACTGTGTAAAGCTTTCTCCCGCAAAGATCACAAGACCAATCCGGTCTGTAGGTCGCGCTTCAATAAACTCCACGGCCATCTTTTTAGAGGCTTCAATTCGGTTGGGCTTTAGATCCTCAGCCAGCATACTTCCGGACACGTCCATCGAAAGTACAATATCGATTCCCTCGCTATCGATCGTTTCTGACACATCACTAGACTGAGGCCTGGCCATCGCAACAGTCAGCGCCAATACACTGAGCATCCTGAGCACCAGCAACAAAGGCCTTAGACGCACTCTCCAGGAGGGCCTCACATCCTGAAGCCCCTTCAACGTTGTTAGTCTTAATACAGGATTATTGCGGCGGCGCTGCCTGTAATGCCACCAGATCATCAATGGGATCAGTAGCAGCAAACCGAAAAAATACGGATGCGCAAAACTCACCTGTTGCCAGTCCAGTAGTTCTCTCATGCCTGTTTTTCTATTGTTTCAGTTACCGCCCGGGTGTTATGAATGAATTTCTTCGTTGCATCAAGACAAGCTACATGATCCTGCGGTAATGGCTTTGCCTTGGCAAACTTCGCCATATCCGCCGTAGACAGGATTTTGGCCAGTTCCTCAGCATGGGGGTTCATCTGCGGATGTTTTCTTGCATCCTGCAGCAACTCATCCGAAGTCTGCTCCATTGCCGGAACCCTGTAGAGCTCCTCAATATAACTTCTCAGAATCTCTGTAAGTCCCGAATAGTATTCCTTGACCCGCTCATTCTGCCATAGCTGCTGTTGCTCCAGATCAGAGAGCTTCCTCAACGCTCTTTCCTGTGGTGTTTCCACAGGTGCTTTAGGTACGAACTGTGGTATTGGAGACTTCTTATGCTTTCTGAAATACCAGATGACGAAGGCAATCAACGCAAGGAAGACCACTCCGCCAAGTATTAGCCAGATATAGTCTTTCCAGGTAGCCTTTACCTCTATGATGTCTTTGATCGGCTCAAAAGGCTTGGTCGTATCCACAGGCACCGTGGATACCGAAACATAAAAGGAATCTGAGACCACATAATACGGTGACCCCGTCTTAGCCACTACAGGAAAAGCAAAAGAGGGAATCTGGAACATCCCTGAGTCAAAACCCGTGATCAACAATCGCTGTTTGTACACAGCAACCTGGCCGTGCATGCTTGTATCTATATTGCTGCGCTCCACCACTTCCAGGTGGTTAAATGTGTCAGGAATCTGAGCCCATTTCAAGGTTCCCGCAGTCGTATCACTGGTGGCTTCAATGAATAGTCTTATCTGGTCACCCACAGTAATGGACGTGGCATCAATCCTTGCATTCACGGTAGCACCGCTTTGTGCGTACACACTGGAGTTACAGATCGTCAGTAAAAACAGTAGGAAGAAAGAATACCTTGCTGTTCGCTTCATGCTCATCGTCCTTTAAAAAAGCTTTGTAACACTTTTACATAGTCTTCGTCCGTTCTCATCGATAGTAATGCTGCCCCACTTTTACGAAAGGACTGGATGCAATACTGTCTGTGCATCTCAAACATCTTCGTGTACTGATGACGTACAGAGGCGTCATCCGTATCGAGCCAGGAAAGGTCACCTTTTTCAGCATCCATCACCTGGATCAATCCTGCGGCAGGAAGCTCTTTATCAGCCCTGTCGTAGACATGGATTCCGATCAGGTCATGCTTTCTGGCAGCGAGCTGCAAGGATTTTTCGTATTGCTCACTGATGAAATCACTGAGCATGAAAGTGATTGTCCTTTTTTTCAGCACATTGTTCAGGTAGTCCAGCGCTACTGCCACATTAGTGCCCGAAGTATGCTCAGGTTCCAGGGCTATAAGCTCTCTGATAATGCGTAAGGTGTGACTCCGCCCTTTTTTCGGTGGAATAAACTTCTCGATCTTGTCACTGAAAAACAACACGCCCACCTTGTCATTGTTGGTCACAGCAGAAAAAGACAGTACTGCAGCGATCTCTGTAATCAGTTCCCTTTTTAGCCGGTGGTGCGTACCAAACAATGAGCTGCCGCTTATATCCACCAACAGCATCAGCGTTAGTTCCCGTTCCTCTTCAAACACTTTCACAAAAGGGTGAGAAAAACGTGCTGTGACATTCCAGTCGATCGTTTTCACGTCATCACCAGGGGTATATTCCCTCACCTCACTGAATGACATACCCCTCCCCTTAAACGCTGAATGATACTCACCGGCAAAAATATGATTGCTCAGTCCTCGCGTTTTTATTTCAATGCGCCTGACTCGCTTTAGTATTTCTGAAGTTGTCAGCATGCTTGTTTTACAGAAGGGTTATTCAATTCTAATGGCTAACAAATGTAGCAGTTCCCCTATTTAATTAACAGAGGTGTTTACTTAAAATTTTCTGAAAATGCTCAGCTTCGATATACGAACAGGTTTGTATCCTGCATTATAATAATTAGCACACCCTCTTTTTCAGAACATCCTTAGATTTGATCAAATTTTCCCATCATGAAATCAAACATGACTCTGAAGAACATCCTCTTGTTAACCGCCATGTCAATTTTAGTCTCCTGCCAGGAAAACAAAAAAGGAGGTCCTGATGACGGCGAACAGACTGCTGCGAATACAGCTCCTGTCAGCTTGACTGACGTTGCTGGAACAGAGGAGTTCCCTGATGCTTCTCTTTCATTGGCCAATGCTACAGCTACTCCTGCTGGTGATTCAGTCAGGATTGCACTCAGTTTCGATGTGCAGAATTATGAGCTGAAGTCTCAGACTTCGGATGAGACCAGCCAGCTTTGCAGCAACTCAGGCGATGGTCAGCATATCCACTTTATACACAACAACAAGCCTTATGTGGCGCTCTACGAACCAAAGCATGAGTTTACGGTGGCCAAAGGCACAGAGCATGACGTACTTTGCTTCCTGAGCCGGTCCTATCACCTTTCATTAAAGAACAAGAATGCATCAATTCTTTACCGTTTCAAGGTAGACAGCACTGGTAAACTGGAAAAACTTCCTGAGCCCACTACCCCAATGGTATTCTACAGCCGCCCCAAGGGTGACTATGTAGGTAAAGACACGGAAAATATCCTTTTTGATTTTTATCTGTGGAATACTACACTTGGTAGTCAGAACCAATTGCGGATGGACATCAGCACAGGTGGGAAAGATACTACCATGATGATCACGGAATGGAAACCTTATTTCCTCAAGAATCTCGCAATGGGTAAAAACTCAATTACTCTTACTCTGCTTGACGCTTCCGGTGCACAGGTAAGCGGACCCGAGACTACTGTAACTCGTGAGTTTAACCTTTCCCAGGGCGAGCCGCTTTCAAAACAATAAAAAACACCCTGCAATGTCAGAAGACTTGTTGGTAATAGAAGGCGATAAGCTTGAAAAGTATGAATCTGTCATACCCCAGATTCAGGCATTGCTGGAGTACGAAACAGATCCTGTGGCCAACATGGCCAACCTGGTTGCAGCGCTGAAGCAGCAATTTGGCTGGTTTTGGATCGGCTTCTACATAGTAAAAGATGAGGAACTGGTACTGGGCCCCTTTCAGGGGCCCATAGCCTGTACGCGGATCAGGAAAGGTAAGGGCGTCTGTGGCACCAGCTGGGCGCAAGCCAGGACGATTGTCGTTCCCGACGTGGAACAGTTTCCCGGTCATATTGCCTGCTCAAGTCTTTCCCGGTCTGAAATTGTCGTTCCTGTGATGCTTGATGGGATAGTAAAATCTGTCCTCGATGTAGATAGCGAACATCTCAGCACTTTTGATGAAACGGATGAAAAATACCTGGGTAAGCTGTTGGCAATGAATGTGGCGAAACTTGTATTTTAATTGTCAATTGTCAATTGTCAATTGTCAATGGTCAATTTAGGGTGGAACGGCTTAGAAACGCCTTTGGTACGGGGTAAGTACGGAGTAAGAACGGAGTAAGAGCGGAGTAAGAACCGAGGAAGAACCGAGGAAGAACGGTGTAAGACCGAAGTCAAAATGACCCAGTAAAGCCGACCAAACGCCGAGGTAAAGCCGACTAAAAGCCGAGGTAAAGCCGACCAAAAGCTATCCCAATGCTATTCCGGGTCATCCAGACCATCAGCTGACAACTGATACTTTCTCGCCGACGATATTCAGTACGCCGGGCTTTTTGCCAGGTTCAAAGCTGCCTATGGCTTGTTCCATACCGAGGGCCTTAGCACCGCCCAATGTGGCCCAGTGCAGCAGAATCTCCCAATCCAAAGCCTGAAAATGCTCTTTAAGGATGCATAATTCCGCGTAGATACTCAGTTGGTGATTTGAGGCAAGGCTGTCTGTCCCGATGCATAGGTTCAGTCCTTCCGAAATCATCATTTCCACATCGGGTAGGGTTCCCTCAATATACAAATTCGCATTTGGGCAAAGACACCAATAGAGATTATGAAAACGGGCCTGAGCCGCAAGCACATCCTCCCGTCTGGTGTAGGTGTTATGGACCAGCAAAACCGGGTGACCTGGTGCAAGCCAGTTCATGTAGGTCTTCAGCGACGACTTTCCAGAGGGAATGAACCGGCTGCTGTCAATGCCTAAAGCGTTCAATAGTTCATTGAACTCACCAGCCCCTGTCTGGAAAAACCTGTCTTCCTCTGCCGATTCCTGGTTGTGGACAGAGATCAACGCACCGGGCTGATGTTCATTAATAAGCTCAAATAAACGCGTTGAGACGGAATATGGTGCATGAGGTGTCAGTGACTGCCGGAGTATTTTACTGCCGGGCTGTTGAGCCATGTAGGCTTTGTAGGTCTCAATGGCACCTGCGAAACAGTCTGTTGCCAGGTTGTCATTGAAGCCAAGACACTCTATGAAACTATGGAAATGCAGCTTGTCTTCTGCCCTCAGATCCAGGGCGTCGCTGGTGTTGGCGATATCACCAATGGCCACCACACCATTGTCTATTAGCTCCTGGTATGCGTCTGTCCGGGCTTTCTTTTTCTCTTCATCGCTAAACTTTGACCTTAGCCCAGGTATTTGCTTCAGGAAAGGAATCAGTCCTGTCCGCTCTGCAATTTTTCCCTTCAGATGAGAGAGCTCGAGGTGGCAATGTGCATTCACAAAGCCCGGACAAATCAAGCCTTCATAGCGCCTTGTATCTTCTGTCATGTGATCCGAGACTCCGACAATCACCCCCTCGTTTGTAAGCTCTAATACTGATCCCTCTGGTAAAAACCTGTATCCGTCATGAATTCGTGAAGCAGTGATTCGCATTTCACGAAAATAACAATCTCACCCCACAGCCATACATGAAAAAAGCCGGCAACCAGGTGCCGGCTTCTGTAGTGTTTTATTTCACAGGACTCTGTATTACTTGAAATGCTTCAGCAGCACTACCTCGCGCTCGTCCAGCAAACGCCACTTACCGCGAGGCAGGTTTTTCTTTGTAAGTCCGGCATACATTACTCTGTCCAGCTTTTCCACGCTATATCCAAGGGATTCAAAAATCCTTCTCACGATTCTGTTGCGGCCACTATGAATTTCTATGCCCAACTCGTGTCTGGTATCGAGGTAGGCTAGCTCATCCACCTGCACTTTTCCATCTTCAAGTTCCGGTCCCTTTACGATCTTTTCATAGTCTGCCCTGGTGAGGTTCTTGTCGAGCGTCACCTTGTAAACCTTCCTGATGTTGAAGCTAGGGTGGGACAGTTTATGCGCGAGTGTGCCGTCATTGGTCAATAGTAACAAGCCGGTAGTATTTCTGTCAAGTCTGCCCACTGGGAACAGCCTTTCGGCTTCTACGCCGGTAACCAGATCCATCACAGTCTTACGTTCTTCCGGATCTTCGGTAGTAGTGATGTAGCCCTTAGGCTTGTTGAGCAGCACATATACCAGGCCTTTTTGGGGAGTAAGTTTCTTGCCGGAAAGTGTCACCTGATCGCCAGGAACAATTCTGTAGCCAGGTTCCAGAACCAGTTCTCCGTTCACTCTCACTTTCCCCTGCTTCACAAACTCTGCCGCCTCTCTTCTGCTGGCCTCACCACTGTGGGAGATATATTTATTCAGAGTCATCGGACCAGAGATCGGCTTATCCTCTTTTTTTCCTACAGGTACCCAGTCTTTGCGTTCACTCTCGTCTCTGTCCTTCGCTCTTCTGGCTTTGTTAGCTGGTTGCTCGAAGCCATGTTCTTTTTCATCTCCGGCAGATTCTGCAGGCTTACGGCGTTCATAGGGTTTCTTGTCCGCTGCGCGGGCAGGTCTCTTTTCAAAAGGTTTTCTTTCTCCTCTGAAGCCCCGGGTCTCACCATCTTCAGCAGGCTTCCTGCGCTCATAGGGCCTTTTCTGTGCTCCGTCGGTACCCGCACGATCATCAGTGCGGTGTTCCTTCCATGGCTTTTTGTCGCCACCGCCAGTGCTGTCGGACTTGCGATCCTTCCATGGTTTTGCTCCTGGTTTATCGTATGGTTTCCTGCTGCCTTCAGTGCCTTCTGCTTTTCCTCTATAGGGGCGCTTTTCGCCCTCTGCTCCCGATGCCTTTCTGTCGGCCCAGGGCTTCTTTTCGGTATTATCAGTTCTGCTAAATGGCTTTTTTGCCTCCTTGCTCCTGTCCTTTGGTGAGAAGCTCCTTTTGTCGCTCCTTCTCGCTGCTACTCCTTCGCCTGATGGCTTTTCGTCTTTATAGGATGGACGCTCTTTTTTGAATCCCGAATCTTTGTCCTTCCGGTCATAGCTTTTCCTGGCGGCTGGTTTTTCATACTTCCTTTTGCCAGCTCCATCTCTGTCCCCTGTGTTTCTTTGAGCACTGCCGGTCCGGCTACTCCGCTCATTACTGTCTTTTCCCCGTCCTGATTTTTCAGGAAAGGAAGAAGATCCTTCAATTTTGCTCATTACAATTGTTGCTAAACCGTAAAGGTACAACCTTTAGCCCTTGCCACAGCTTTTATCCTGCTACCTAAAGTAGTTGCAACCTGTTACCTTTGCTTACTGTTTAGAAGCTAAGAGCATCAATGTCTATCATCCATCCTTTTTTGCGCCTCAGCGGCCTGGAACCGCTGGTGGTTCGGCCTGAGAGTAACTTTATCAATATTGGAGAAAGAACCAACGTCACGGGCTCTAAAAAGTTTGCCCGGCTGATTCGTGAGAACAAATACGAAGAAGCATTGTCTGTTGCCCGCCAGCAGGTGGAAGGAGGCGCTCAGGTGCTGGATGTGAATATGGATGATGCCCTGCTGGATGGAGAGCAGGCGATGACCACTTTCCTCAACCTGCTCCAGAGCGAGCCGGACATCGCGAAGATTCCTGTGATGATCGACTCTTCTAAATTCTCCATCATTGAGGCAGGACTGAAATGCATACAGGGAAAGTGTATTGTGAACTCCATCTCCATGAAGGAGGGTGAGGAGAACTTTATCGAACAGGCGCATATCTGCAAAGACTATGGCGCGTCGGTCATCGTGATGGCTTTCGATGAGCAAGGACAGGCAGACACACTCGAGCGCAGAGTAAATATCTGTGAACGCGCTTATAAGATACTTACAGAAAAGGTGGGCTTTCAGCCCCAGGAGATCATATTCGATCCGAACATATTTGCGATTGCCACCGGCATTGAAGAGCATAACAACTATGCTGTGGACTTTATCGAAGCCACAAAGATCATCAAGCAGAAGATGCCGCTCACGAAAGTGAGTGGTGGAGTAAGTAATGTCTCTTTCTCGTTCCGCGGTAACGATCCTGTGCGCGAAGCTATTCATGCGGTCTTTCTTTACCATGCTATTAAAGCAGGTATGGACATGGGCATTGTCAATGCAGGACAACTGCAGGTCTACTCGGAAATCGAGCCTGAGCTAAGGGAGCTGTGTGAGGATGTGATCCTTAACAGAAGACCAGATGCCACTGAAAGACTTGTGACCTTTGCAGAGACGGTAAAGGCAAAAGATAAAGAAGAGAAGAAAGATGACGCCTGGCGATCTGGCACTGTGGAGGAAAGGCTCAAGCATGCGTTGGTAAATGGCATTACTGATTACATTGACCAGGATACGGAAGAAGCACGTCTGAAGTATCCCAAACCACTGGACGTGATTGAAGGTCCGCTAATGGCTGGTATGGACGTAGTGGGAGATCTGTTTGGCAGCGGTAAAATGTTTCTTCCTCAGGTAGTAAAGAGCGCCAGGGTAATGAAGAAATCGGTAGCTATCCTGACACCGTATATTGAAGCAGCCAAAGAAGAACGCCGGCTGGCCCATGAGAAAGCTGGTACAGTAAATGAGGAGGGTGCCGGTGCAGCAAAGGTTCTGCTGGCTACGGTGAAAGGAGATGTGCATGATATTGGAAAGAACATAGTAGGTGTGGTACTAGGTTGCAATGGCTACGACATTGTCGATCTGGGAGTGATGGTACCCGCTGATAAGATCCTGGACGTGGCCCAGAAAGAAAACGCTGACATTATTGGCCTTAGTGGGTTGATCACACCCTCGCTGGACGAGATGGTGCATGTGGCAAAGGAGATGAAGCGCAGAGGCATGACGCAACCACTACTGATAGGTGGAGCAACAACCTCCCGAACACACACAGCTGTGAGGATCGCACCCGAGTATGACAACGGTGTTGTGTATGTACTGGATGCCAGCCGCAGCGTGACCACAGTAGGAAACCTGCTGAACAAGGAGCAGAAGGCGGAATTCCTTTCTGCTACAGCCAGAGAGTACGAGAAAATCAGAACTGATTTTGCGAGCAAGAAATCAGTGAAACAGTATATCAGTTTCGCTGAAGCACAGAATAATCCTGTGGACATAGACTGGTCAGGATATAATCCTCCGGTACCTGCCATGATGGGCACAAAGGCATTTATAGACTATGATCTACAGGAGGTGCGCCAGTATATAGACTGGGGGCCGTTCTTCATAGCCTGGGAGATGAGAGGTAAATACCCTGACATCCTCAATGATGCAAACGTAGGCACAGAGGCTACAAAGCTGTTTAACGATGCGAATGCTTTGTTGGATACCATCATCAATGAGAAATGGTTGTCTGCCAAAGGAGTGATTGGTTTTTGGGAAGTGGAGAAGACTGCGCCTGACACGATTATAGTGAAAGATGAAGCGGGTAGGGAATTAAAGCGACTGGAATCGCTTCGGCAGCAGAGCAAGAAAGCGGCTGGTCAGCCTAATTTTTCATTGTCTGATTTTATAAAGCCGAACGCGACTGACTATATGGGTGCATTTGCTGTGAGCATACATGGCATTGAGCCACATCTTCAGAAATTCATAGATCAGCATGATGACTATAACAAGATCATGTTGCAGGCGCTTGCTGATCGTCTGGCAGAGGCTTTTGCTGAACTGTTACACAAGCGCACACGTACCGAATACTGGGGCTATGCAAAGGGCGAGTCTTTATCAACGGAAGAACTGGTGAAAGAGACTTATCAAGGCATCCGGCCTGCACCGGGGTATCCTGCGTGTCCGGACCACACGGAGAAGTACAAACTCTTTGATTTGTTACAGGCTACTGAAGTAGCCGGCATTCAGTTAACAGAGTCATTGGCTATGTATCCTGCTGCTTCAGTGTGTGGCTGGTACTTCAGTCATCCACAGAGCACCTATTTTGGTATCGGCAAAATACTTCCTGACCAGCTGGGGGATTATGCGAGTCGCAAAGGATATTCACTGGAAGACATGACGAAATGGCTATCAGCAAACCTGGAAGGATAATACAATGGACGAAGCAACACACATCACTGAGACACAAGCAACACGAAACAGATTTCCTGCTTCATTGCGTATTCCTGCAATGGTATTCAGCTACCTGTTTCACCCTGTTTTTGTACCGACGATCATGACTTTTGTGCTGTATAAGCTGGCTCCTACCAGTTTTGCGGGACTGTCTGCTGCCAACTTTTCAAGGCTGCTGCTAATGATCTTTGTGGTTACTGCTTTCTTTCCAATCATAACCACTCTTCTTACCAAAGCGGTGGGCTTTATCGGAAGCATTCATATGCATGATGCAAAGGACCGCATCATCCCGCTTATTGGAACAATGGCCTGGTACTTCTGGGCGCATCATGTGGCCAAGAATATCAATGCTCCATTTATTCTGCAACTGTTGCTGCTTGCCAGCTTCTGGGGAGTCATCGCTGTGTTCATGATCAATATTTTTGTGAAGATCAGTATGCACACAGCAGGTGCCGGCAGCATCATTGGCATATTGATCGTTCTGATGTTCAATAGCCCGGTCAATATGTCTATTCCCTTTTTCATTGCGCTCATTGTTGCAGGTATCATAGGAACTTCGCGCATGATATTGAATGCGCATCTTAGTGGCGAGATCTGGCTGGGTTATATCATCGGAATACTGGTGCAAATTGCAGCGTATTTTTACCTTTCCTGAGCCTCATATTTTAAGCAATCTGATCAATAAAATTGGCTGTAACCCTTTACAGTCCAGTCACATGAGCAGTATAAAAATGTAAAATTATTCGGGTTAAACTGATCAAGTAATTGATCTTTTTGATAGCTTTACATTCTTCGCTATTGACAAAGAGAGAGAGACTTTTCGAGTAGTAAGAAAAAATAGAGTGAGAGAGATTTTTCCTGCAAAGACCGACTGGTAGTGGATACCTATTCCTGAACAAGGATTTTAGATACATTGGATAGTGTTTCCATTGATATCCTGAATAGCTTGTGCGCCCTTATCAAACATTGCTTGAGTTCGCTGCAAAAATTGCGGCCTGCCGGAGCATTGTGTTAAAACCTGAACACCATAAAAAGAGAGAGCGATATGAAAAAAGTGATCATTGCAACTACCTTCCTTTTGTTGCTGATGCTGAACCACACCTGGGCGGGAGCCTCGGAACGCATTAACATCAAAGGCGTCTACTGCAGTAACAACTGCATGAACTATAATCCATGGCTTAACGACGACATGGGCAGTCTCATCCAAAAGGTTTGGCTTCCCACCAACATGCAGTACGTGGACGTGGCCCTGGCTCTTGAAAGAAAGGCGCTGGTTACAAAGATTTCACTTTATGACTATGAAGGTATTTTCACTTCAGCACCTGCTTTCATCTATGCGTCCTATAATAATCAGGAGACTCTAATTGGAACATTTGAAGGTCTTGACTACAAAAAATGGGTGGATATTTTTCCCGCATCACCAATTCTTGCGGACTCAATCATTGTAAAAAAGTACGGTAATAACGTCCCTCAAAAGATAAAGGTTTTTGGCTTGATCCCTGGTGCTAATCCGCCAGTAGCAAATACCCCTACTCCCATCGTTGGAAAAATACCGGTAGACGGTAAACGTTGGTACCAGCTTGTTAATGCAACAAAGGGCATGGAAGCTTTGTTTGATGGAGTAACCAATGTACAGGTGAATACAGGCTGGGGCAAGATCCTTACAAACTATGATGCTTATTACCCCGTACTTCAGGGAGAAATGATTACATTGGATAGCATCAAATTTTTTGATGGCGCAGGGAGCAACACAAGTGCACCTGTTACTATATCTGTGATCAATTCACAGTGGCAGCGGATTCCGATTGCCACGTTTACCGGTACTCAATATAATGCCTGGGTGGGCCCAGATCCTACAAAACCTCTGAATGCGCCAAACAGATTTGCACTGGCAAATGCCATGACTGATGTAAAGTACATTGTGTTGAATACTTCAGGTGCATACCCGAATGAAATTGAGTTTTACGGATCGTATCTGCCACCGACACAAATTCCGCCGGCCCCTAAAAAGGATATTACTCTCAATCAAATGATGGGCGTAAACGCGTTTGAGTGGGATTTTATACATCCAAATCACACGTATGTCATAGATACAGCACGAATGAGAGCTGCAAAAAGCTTCACAGGTATCCGTCACTATATCGACTGGGAAAAGCTGGAGATGACAGAAGGCAACTATACCTTCAATCCGTGTCACATGGGTGGTTGGAACTATGATACGCTATATCAGGCATGTAAGGCTGAAGGTATCGAAGTGCTGGCTGATATTAAGACCATCCCGGACTGGATGCAACAAACCTGGCCTGCCGGGCAAAGAGACCTGGAGAATGTTCCTTTGCGATACGGGAAAGACTACTCCGATCCTTTGTCATACCTGGAGCAGGCAAAAGTAGCATTCCAGTTTGCTGCCCGTTATGGAAGTAATCCAAACGTACCTACTTCACTACTCAGCGTCAATACTGCAAAACGTTGGTCAACAGATCCTGCAAACTTTGTGCGCAAAGGCATGAACGTGATCAAGTATATGGAATCTGATAACGAGCGTGACAAGTGGTGGAAAGGCCGTAAGGCTTACCAGACAGCCCGCGAATATGCGGCAAACCTCTCGGCGTTCTATGATGGACACAAGAATACCATGGGACCAGGAGTAGGTGTTAAGAATGCTGATCCTAACATGAAAGTTGTGATGGGCGGGGTTGCGTCTGTGTCGGTGGATTATCTGATGGGTATGATAGACTGGTGCCGTGAATTCAGGGGTTACAATCCTGACGGATCAATTAACCTTTGCTGGGACGTAATCAATTACCACATATATTCAAATGACGCAGCTTCTTCTCAGAGCAGTACATCGAGCAGAGGTGCAGCACCTGAGGTAACAGGAACAGACAGTATTGCCAAAAACTTCATTGAGGTAGCTCACAGATTTGCGAAAGATATGCCTGTCTGGATCACGGAGACCGGATATGATGTAAATCAGTCTAGTCCGCTAAAAGCTATTCCAATTGGAAATAAATCCGTACTTGAGACTCAGGCTGACTGGATCCTACGCACTTGTCTTGTATATGCAAGATCTGGTATCGAGCGCGTGTTTCTCTATCAGATGTATGATGACAATCCGACGAGCGGCACCAAGTTTGCGTCTTCTGGTTTACTAAATGCGAACAGAACACGTAAGCCGGCAGCAGACTACCTCGTTCAAACAAGCCGTTTGATGGGTAACTACGTGTACAAGCAAACAATCAACAGCAATCCTTTCGTTGACAAATATGAGTTGAACGGAAAGCCTGCTTATGTGTTGGTTAAGCCATCAGAGAATGGTTCTTCAGTTTCGTACACATTGAATTTAGGTACTGCTACCCAGGCTAAGATATATACACCGGCTGTGGGTCAGGATACAATGAACGTGCAAATTGTGAATACAAACAATGGCTCTTTAACGATCACTGTAACAGAAACACCAAAGTTTGTAATCCCTGTTGTAAATGGAAGTTCCCAGTTGAAAATAGCTCCTGAGACGGGAACACCGTCGAGTGATGCCTGGGCCAGTACGATAAGGTTGTATCCGAATCCGGTTACAGATTTTATCAACCTGTCAATGGAAAACAAAGAAGAAGGCGACGTATTTGTTCGCATCGTGAATGTTGCTGGTCAGGTACTGTCAGCATTTAATGTCCATAAAGACGCCTTTAACTTTATAAAACGGATTGATCTTTCCGCTCTTGAAAACGGACTTTATATTGTTGAGGTAAGACAAGGAAAGGAGAAATTCTCTCAAACCATCTTCAAAGGTTAGTAAAAGCCAACCCCTATATACCTTAGGCTGTCTCCAATCGGGGACAGCCTTTTATTTTTCACAAGCCTGTCGATCAGCATAATTTTTTGTCGCAGGAGGTGCGCTGGCCGGAACTAATAAGGCTCAGGTTAGAGAGTTATCCACCATACGTTTACGAAAACAGCGCCAGTCGTAGGTTCAGGTGCGACACACGAGTGGTTCAACCATTCCCCAATATCAGCGAAAACTTCCACACACCTGTGCTGACAAGGGTTTCAGGCATTTTTTCATCTTATCAGGGACATTGGCAAGTTAATTTTTCCGGAATTTTCTTGTCGCTTCTTGTCAGCGAGTTATAAGCTCTGCCGAAGCGTTTCAGCCATCTATTTACCACGGCATAGCACAATCTTTTTATAGCCTTGGCAAACTGGCTTGCTAAAAAAAAGATAAAGTCAGGAGCTCAAAGGGAAATCCCGGGGAGTATGAATAGTGAGTACAATTAAACCCATCAACAAACCAAACGACTATTGAACACCTATAAAAGTGGAACTATGAAAACGCGAGCTCAAATTTTAGTGGTAGATGACAATGCAGTTATGCTGAAATTCCTCACAAGCTTACTCGCAGACAAGTATGAGGTAGTATCGAAATTGAGCGCCTTCGAAGCATTTCGCTGGTTGGAGGAGGGTAACTATCCCGCTCTCATCATTTCAGACTTGATGAGTCCGGGAATGGACAATTTTACCTTCGTTAAAAACCTGAAGATCAGCGGCTTTTACAGGAATACACCGGTAGTGATGCTTTCAACTATTCTTCAAAGCCGACAGCCCTGGGACCTCGCTCCGATGGTGGATGCTTACTTCACAAAACCGTTTAACCCTATTAAACTGAAAGATACGATTACACATTTACTTACAGAGAAATACAATGCAACAGCAGCTTGATGTCAATAGTGCATGGAAGATCCGTGTGGTGGGGTGCATTAAGTCAGAAGGTTCGAGGGAAGTATATAATACCCTTGCCGGTTGCACAGAATTCAGCGGGTTTCAGTCGGTAGCAGAGCTTGAGGACTATCTGCTCAACCAGTCTCTGAACTCACTTCCTGAAGTTGTTCTGATGGAGATAGATGAGCCGGGAGAGTGTTTCAATCTTCTTCGCCGTATGCACGGGAGCCCTATGTTCAAGGGTATTATCACTGTTCTTCTAGCGCCATCCTATAACAGTGAGTGGGTTAGCGAGGCGAAGAAACTGAAAGTGCATGACTACTATGTAGCCCCTTATCCAACGCTTGATATTCATGAGCGCCTTACGTTTCTTGTTAAGTTCAAAATGATCCGACCGACTCTGGCTGATCTTTCGCAGGAGGACGTCTCGGTTTATCGGGTATCCCGCGTGAAGCGTGTATTCGATATCGTTTTTTCGTCCTTACTTCTGCTGGCATTAATGCCCTTGTTTATAATTGTTGCCCTTCTTATAAGGCTTGAATCAAAAGGGCCGATTATCTACAAAAGCAAGCGGGTGGGCACGGGTTATAAAATCTTTGACTTTTACAAGTTCAGATCCATGTATCCCGATGCGGACAAAAGGCTGGCAGAGCTAACCGCATTTAATCAATACAATGCTGAAGGTAGTGGTGCAACATTTATTAAGCTGAAAAATGATCCGCGAATTACGAAGGTGGGTCGGATAATCAGAAAGACTAGTATCGATGAACTGCCACAGCTGTATAATATTCTGAAAGGCGACATGTCCACTGTCGGCAACAGGCCACTGCCACTGTACGAGGCAGAACTACTGACATCGAATGAGTGGACGCTTCGTTTTCTTGCACCAGCGGGACTGACAGGCCTATGGCAAATTAGCAGAAGGGGCCGTGAAGAAATGTCGGAGAGAGAACGTAAGAAGCTTGACAATTTTTATGCGCGGAAACATAACCTATTACTTGACCTGAAAATTCTCGCCAGGACATTGCCTGCGGCATTTCAGAAGAGCGATGTATAAACCTCAAAT
Organism: Bacteroidota bacterium; assembly: GCA_023426425.1. Classification (GTDB taxonomy): domain Bacteria; phylum Bacteroidota; class Bacteroidia; order Chitinophagales; family Chitinophagaceae; genus JAFIGV01. Next base: position 17,256 of record JAFAAT010000089.1, read on the forward strand.
TATGAAAAGATTTTTTTACCTGCTTTTTATAACCAGCCTCTGGGGGCAGCAATCACAGGGACAGCAGTCTATGATGCAGGATGTCTCTCAGCCTTACCTGGACAAGTTGATAGCCACGGCAAAGGCGAACTATCCGACCTACAAAATTAACCAGGCGCAAATTGATGCTGCTAAAGCTAATGTTGGGCAGGCGAAAGCTGGTTATCTGAACTTGCTAACCTTTACCTATATCTACAATCCGAGAACAACAGTGTCTCTCTATGATAATGTGGGCAACAACAACGGTATGCCTAATTCCGGAAGAAACAATGGTTTGCTAAACGGATACCAGCTTGGTTTGTTCCTGAATGCGGGCGCACTGCTTCAGCGTCCATTCATTGTGAAGGGAGCAAAAGCACAACTCGAAGAAGCACGTCTTAACCAGCAAATAAGTGAAATCGGAATTGAAGCTGCAGTGAAGCAACGGTATTATACCTATCTGCAGCAATCAAATATTCTGAAGCTGCGAACTAAGGCATTGATAGATGCTGAGGACATGCTTAAGAATGTGAAGTTCAAGTTTGAAAAAGGTGAGGTTCCTTTCGAAACCTATAATAATGCATTGATTAATCTCTCCGCCTATTCGCAGGAGAAGATCACAGCAGAAGCGAATTTATTAATAGCAAAATCTAGTCTGGAAGAACTCTTAGGCACAAACCTGGAAAACATTAAGTGATGGAACTGATAGAATTTTTGAAAGTACTAAAGCGCAGGAAGGCCATACTGATTTTTGTCCCACTGCTGACGATAATTGCCACCTATCTTATCGTACGGCAGATGCCTGACATATACCCTTCGCACACGAGAATTGCCACAGGGATTGTAGACAGGTCGCAGCAACTACTCCATGATAATTCATGGAATCACGAATCCAAGGTCAACCAGGAGTTTAGCAACATGACCCAAATGATTGCATTGAACAAAATGGTGGATCAGGTGTCGTATAAGCTGTTTAAAAATGACCTGACCACACAGTATCCGTTCAGGCAAAAGAGTGACTTCGTAAAGGAGTTATCCGGAGAAGAAGTTAAGCAGCTTGTTGCATTGGCGGAGCAGAAGGATCAGGCTAATGAGGAACTGGCACTTGAAAGTCCCCAGGAACAGAAGCTATTATCGGCATTACATTCGATGGGTTATGACAGAAACTCCATCCGTGAAGCTTTGAAGTCTTACAGGCTGAACAATAGCGACTTCATTGAAATGACCTATGAGTCTGAGAACCCCCAGTTGTCAGCATTTGTATTGAATTCTTTAGCGCAGGAATTTGTAAACTTTTACACAAATGTGGTTACTGCAAATAAGAGAAAGGCTGTCATTCATCTGGACAGCATGCTGAAGATCAAGCATAACGCCTTGCTTGTCAGCATGGAGGAATTAAAGAACTACAAGATAAACAATAAGGTTCTGGACATGGAGGAGCAGGCGCGTAACTATTATGCGCAGCTAGCAGATGTCTCCACACGAAAAGGCATTGCACAGAAAGATGTAGCGGCATATTCTGCTGCACTTGGTGGTATCAATGGTAAGTTTAACCGTAAAGACCGGCAGTACCTGGAGAGCCAGATTTCGGACATCAATCAGGGTATAGTGCGTACAAAGGAGGAGCTGAAGGCTGTAAACGAAGCCTATATTAACAGCGGCTTTGACCCGCGTTTCAAAGGCAAACTGGACACATTGCAGCGTCAGCTAAGCAACCAAATACACGCACAAAGTGACGAATACACTACAAGTCCTTTGGCGGCCAAGAATAACCTTGTCGAGCAGAAACTGAACCTGGAAGTGTCACGGGATCTGGCTAGTAATAGTCTGGCTGCATTAGACAATGAAATGGCACGAATCAAGCAGGGGCTTGAAAGCATGGTACCAAATCTGGCCACGATCCAGTCGCTGGAGGCCAACGTCGAGGTGGCCAACAAGGAGTACATGGATATTCTTCAAAAGTATAACCAGGCAAGTCTTGAAGCAAGCTATACACTGCCCCTTCGCCAGGTAGAAAAAGCACTTCCCGAGCAGGCACAACCAAGTAAGAAAATGCTCCTGGTAGGCATGTCTGGTGCATTGAGTCTGATTATGTGTGTACTGGTACTGTTTGCGCTGTTCTATTTCGATAAGTCGGTGTATTCACCAGCTCAACTTGAAGCATCTACCAGCCTGAGGGTTCTTGGTTCGCTGAATGTGATGAACGGTGGCATAAACGATATCCAATACCTGTGGACTCAAAGGTACAATGACACCTCCAACCAGATTTATAAGAACCTGTTGCGTTCCATACGGTATGAAATAGAGAATGATATCAATGAATGCAAGGTGATAGCTGTGACGAGTCTTGCCAGTGGTGTCGGTAAGACGTTCTTTACTACCAGCCTTGCCTATGCTTTCGCAAAGATCAATAAGAAGGTGCTGGTAATCGATGGCAACTTTATGAATCCTGATATAAGCACTAACGTACGCACGCAGAATTATCTGGAAAGCTGTTTATCAAACAGAGGTGAACATACTTCCGGAACAGCATCGATAACAATTCTGGGCAACAGGGGTGGTGACAATTCACTACTGGAATTGAGCAGTCACGAAACAATCGAAAAGATCTTTGAACAACTCAAAACTGTCTATGATATTATCCTTATTGAGACGACGGCAATGGAGAGCATGAACAAAGCCAAAGCGAAGGAGTGGATACTTTTTTCAGACAAAGTGATTACTGTGTTCGAAGCTGGTAAGCCAGTAGGAGCTGAGGTTGAAGGTGAGATCAAATATCTGAAGGATCTGAACGGCAAGTTCATGGGTGTTGTGCTGAATAAAGTTTCGGCGGAGGAAACCCAGGTACACGATCTGCCGGCGAGGAAGACGTCGATGAAAGTGAAAGGTTTGCGCCTATGGACAAACATCCAGAATAAACTCAAGAACAAAAAGTATAAAACCGCTGTTTAAGATGACTGTTGCTACCACTACCTGGATCCTGGTACAAGTTCTTATAGGTTACCACCTCGTTTTTCCGGTATTGCTTCTGCTCATATACAGCGTAGTAAGTTTGTCGAAAAGTAGAAAGCAGGACACTCCTAAAACGACAGAATCGGATTATGCGATCATTGTGACCGCGTATGAACAAACTGACCTGGTGCCATCAGTTGTACGTTCTATCCTTGAGCTGAACTATAGCAACTATATCGTCTATGTGGTAGCAGATAATTGTGACATCAGCGGCTTGCATTTTGATTCAGATAAGGTGGTTTTGTTAAGGCCGGAGACCACAATTGCAAGTAATACAGGTTCTCATTTTTATGCCATTCGCAATTTTGTACGGAAGCATGAGCGGCTGACAATTATTGATAGCGACAATCTTGTACATCCGGAGTATCTCAATGAGTTGAACAAGTATTTTGACCAGGGGTATGAGGCGGTCCAGGGAGTTCGTGAGGCAAAGAATCTGGACACCATGTATGCCTGTCTAGATGCTGCACGGGACAAGTACTACCATTTCTATGATGGGAAGATTCTATTCGGGGCCGGTGCATCAGCTACACTGGCAGGGTCCGGCATGGCTTTCACTACGCAGCTTTACCGTGACTGCCTTGAGCACAGGGAGATTAAAGGAGCAGGATTCGACAAGATCCTGCAGTATGAAATTGTGAAACGCAAGATGCGAATTGCATTTGCTGAGCGGGCTGTTGTTTTTGACGAAAAGACCTCCGCTTCTGATCAACTTGTGAAACAACGCGCCCGATGGATCAATACCTGGTTTAAGTACTTCGGCTTTGGATTCAAACTGATCGGTTCTGGTGTACTTAGGATGAACTGGAACCAACTGCTTTTTGGTGTTTTGCTACTCCGACCACCATTGTTCCTGTTTGTTTTACTCAGTCTCTTTTTCCTGGCAGTTAATGTAGTGTTCGATCCGGTGGTTGCAGTGCTTTGGTTTTCGGCCTTTGGTCTGTTTGTCGCAGGGTTTTTATTGTCGCTACTGATGTCTGGTACAAGTAAAGCTATCTGGCGATCACTCGTCGGTATACCGAGATTTATATTCCTGCAGCTGGTGTCATTGGGTAAGGCCAGGAAAGCAAACCAGATTTCCATTGCAACAAAACACACAATCAGGTAGTAATATGATCCGGAAGAAAAAAGTACATGAACTGAGTAGGAAGGACCGGGTTCTTGAGGCAATTGCGCTTATTGTAGCGTTTGTTAGTGTGTATGTTTTCTTTTTCAAAATCGTCTTCTTTTAAGATTTATGAACCTTAGACCCGGAAAGATATTCGCTGGTGGAAGTGATACCCAGGGAGTCGGCACCATGACAAAAACATGGGGTCTCTTTGCTCTTCTGTTTATCATCTCCATGTTTTTCGCTGCCATAGTCGTGAACTTTGGCACACTTTCATTTCTTGCCATAGTTGTTACTCTCGTTGCAATCCCTTTGGTGTATTTGACTATAGCCTATCCGGACAAAGGTGTGTATGTGTACCTCATTTGCGCCTACAGCGTCATGTTTTTTTCACCCAGAATGATCGGTAAAGAAGTGCCTGTTGGTACAACCCTGGATGCTATGTTAGCGCTCCTATTGTTCGGGTTTTTCCTGAAGCAGAAATATAGGAAGCATTGGGATGTGCTGAAAGGCGGCATAAGCCTAATGATTTTCATCTGGCTTGGGTACAACTTGGTTCAGGTAATTAACCCCAACGCCTCATCAAGACTGGCCTGGGTATATACAGTGAGGTCTGTAGCCCTGGTTACCCTGGCTTATTTTGTTTTCCTGTTCCATATCAAGAACCGGAACTTCATTCGTACCATTATTAAGCTATGGCTGGCGTTTAGTATCATTGGTGCGATATATGCTTTTAAGCAGGAGCACTTTGGATTTGCCAATTTTGAGCAGATATGGCTTGCTTCAGATCCAAAGTACAAGTCACTTTATTACATCGGTAATCACTGGAGGGTGTTTTCCATTTATGCTGACCCGGCAACCTTTGCCTATAATATGGTGGTCAGCATTATTCTATGTCTTTGCCTGATGACCGGACCGCTGGCAACCTGGAAGAAAGTTGCCCTTGCTGTGCTTAGCGGATTCTTTTTTCTCTGCATGCTTTACTCAGGTACCCGTAGCGCTTATGTTCTAATTCCCGTGGGATTTGTATTCTACAGCATTCTTAATTTTCGAAAGCAGATTATCTGGTTCTGGATAATTGCTGCGCCTTTGCTGCTCGTGCTTCGATTCATGCCTCCCTATACCTATACGATTTACAGGTTTCAGACGGCATTTAAGCCTTCGGAGGATGCCTCTTACAATGTGAGAGCGGCAAATCAGAAGAGAATTCAACCCTATATTCAGTCACATCCACTTGGAGGAGGCCTGGGTTCAACAGGAACATGGGGACAAAGGTTTAGCCCCAACTCATACCTGGCAAACTTTCCGCCGGACAGTGGCTATGTTCGGGTGGCTGTGGAATTGGGCTGGGTAGGGCTTCTTGTGTTCTGTACGTTTCTTTTTGTGATTCTAAGGAGGGGAATCAAGAACTATTTCAGGATTCGTGACCCTGAATTGAAGAGCTACTGTATGGCGATGGTGATCATTGTCTTTGTACTTGGTGTAGGGAACTTTCCTCAGGAAGCGCTTGTACAGTATCCGCTTAGTGTATACTTCTATCTCGCGGTAGCACTGATAGTGGTTACCTACAAACTGGATAAAGAAGCAAGAGAGCAGTTGATTTCGCCGGAGACGCAAACTAAACCTGAAGATGTACGTGCTTGAGAACAAGGATATTTTTATACTTGGTTTGATGAAGTTCGATGGTGAAATCGAGTCAGCGAACTTTACCATTGCTAAATACCTTGCGAAAACAAACCGGGTATTTTACATAGACAACCCTTTTACCTGGCGCGATTGTATTCTATACAGGAAGACTCCGGCTTTCAATGTACGTAGCAAATTCTTCCTCAATAAAAGCGGCGACCTGCTAGACAGCGGTATAGAGAATCTTAAAATAGTAATTGCTCCTCCGTTGTTCTCAATCAATTGGCTTCCTGAAGGGAAGGTGTACAGGTCCTTCCTAAACCTGAACGAGCAGACATTGTACAGACGACTAAGAAGTATTATTCAACGCTACGGGATAACCAACTATATCTATATCAATTCCTTCAATTTTTATTATCCCGGGCTTGCCAGGCTATTGTCACCAGAACTGGTTGTGTACCATTGCGTTGATCCGCTGATTCTTTCCTTTGAAAAAAAACATGGCATAAGCTCGGAACAGCAAATCCTGAAGGAAAGTGACCTTGTAATATGCACGAGCAAGAAACTTCATGAAGAGAAACTAAGGTTTAATGAGAACAGTTTTTTTATACCCAATGCTGCAGATGTTAGACACTGTAGTAAAGCCATGGAAGATGACCTGCCAATCCACCCCTGCCTGGAGGGTATCACAAAGCCGATAGTTGGATATTTCGGAAACATTGAAAGGAGAATAGATTATGAACTGTTGAGGGAGGTAATTAGTCTTAACCCTGACAAAAGCTTTGTGTTTGCTGGTCCGGTGTTAAAGCGTTTTGTCCCGCAATGGTTGTACAATTTCAGGAATGTCTATTTCACCGGGGCAATTCCTTACAAGGAAATGCCAAGTGTAATAAAGGGATTTGACGTATGTATTATTCCGTTTTTGAAAGATGCCGTAAGTGCAAATATTTTTCCATTGAAACTGTTTGAGTACCTCGGAGCGGGTAAGCCGGTTGTTGCTACAGACTTCAATCCGGATCTGGCTTCCTATACAGGGGATTGTGTGGTGTATAGTCCTGACAGCACCAGCTTTTCGGCTGCAATACAGGAATCATTAGCCGGAGACACAGACGAAGCCAGGACTTTACGATTGAAAATAGCAAAGGAGAATACCTGGGAGAAGCGAGCGGAGGAGTATTCTCATTTGCTGCATATCCATCTGAAGGCGAAACAGATGCAAAGCGCAAAATCAGGCCTTAGCGGAATTGCGCGCAATCAGGCCACCAGTCGTGTAGGCAGCATGCAGACGCTTCTGGAATATTTAAAACCTAAAGCTTCAGGATCATGAACGATATTTGTTTTGTATTCGTCAGCCTGCAAAGGATCAATACAGATCGGGAATCTACATCAACATGCATTGCACGGCAGTTGGCGAAGAACCACAAGGTGCTGTATATAAATCCCGCTATTGATCGAAGAACCTTGCTCTCCGGAGGTGGAGATCAATATACAAAAGAGCACATTCGTGCTATACGTCGCAATGAATCAGGTTTGGTTAACCTAAGTGAAAACCTTTGGATGTATAATCCGCGGTCACTCATGGAGTCTATTAACTGGATCCCTTCTACCAGGGTGTTTTGCTACCTGAATCGAATCAACAACTATCGACTCGCCGGTGAAATTCGAAAAGCAGTGGCAGAGGTAGGTATTGAGAAATTTATCCTGGTAAATGACAAGGACATTTTCCGGAGTTTTTATCTGAAGGAACTTTTACAGCCTGAACAATATGTTTATCTCTACAGGGATTATACACTCGCATTCGACTATTGGTACAGGCACGGCAAAACGCTAGAGCCGGCCTTGATTACCAAGTCCGACGTTGTCGTATGCAATTCGTTTGGATTCACCGATCTGACGAGAGCATACAACGCAAATTCTCACTTTATAGGAAACGGGTGTAATACAGATCTGTTCGATGGGCATAAGGACTGGTCTGAACCAGCGGATATGCAGAAGATACCTCACCCGATCATTGGTTATTGCGGGGCTCTTACTGAGAAAAGACTCGACATTGACCTGCTGATCCGAATGGCAAAGTCGCGTCAGGACTATAGCCTTGTGCTGGTGGGAACTGAGAGTGTGGCATTTAAAGAGTCTGAGCTGCACAAACTACCAAACGTGTATTTCTTAGGTCAGAAAGAGACCAGGGAATTGCCGGGTTATATTGCTCATTTCGACGTATGCATCAATCCCCAGGTAGTGAACAGTTTGACGAATGATAATTATCCGATGAAGATAGATGAGTATCTGGCCATGGGGAAGGCAGTTGTGGCTACATCGACAAAGACGATGCAAGAGTTGTTTAGCACACATACTTACCTGGCTGAAACTGCGGAGGAATACCTGTTGCAGATTGATAAAGCTCTAATGGAGGACTCACCAGCCTTACAAAAGGAAAGAATTGCTTTTGCTACCACGCATCGCTGGGAGAACGTTACAGAGCGTTTTGTGAAGGCGTTGGAATCCACGTCGCGACTGTCTGTGAAAAGTGAAGACAGCGACTCTACTGAACTGAAATCGAGATACCGTTTTGCATAATTGAAACCGTTACTATGGCAATATTTACAAATCCTGTTTGGGTACAAAATTTCAACTTCACATTCCGAAGGTTTGAAGAAGTTCCTGATGAAGTGTTTGACAGGATAAATGCTGACCTGGACAAAGTTGTGTCAGACGAGCCGCTTGTTAGCATTGTGGTTCCTGCATACAACGAGGAAGTCACTATTCTGCGAACTGTTGCAAGCCTTGCCAGGATACAATCTTCTTATCCCTTTGAAATTGTGGTTATTAACAACAACTCTACAGACCGTACTCAGGACACAATAGACCGGCTTCATGTCAAGAGCTATTTCCAACCAATTCAGGGTTGGGGACCAGCCCGGCAGATGGGGCTTGAAAAAGCCCGTGGCAGGTACATTCTTCTTGCTGATGCGGATTCAATATATCCGTCGTGTTGGGTGGACAGGATGATGGATGCGCTTATCCAGCCGGGAGTGGCCTGTGTTTATGGCAGGTATTCTTTTCTTGCAGATAAAGGGTACCCAAGATGGAAGCTGTTTCTATGGGAGCGAATGAAAGATTTCATTGCGGAAGTGCGGCATTTCAAACGCCCTTACCTGAATGCCTATGGGATCAGTATGGGTTATGTTCGGGAGTATGCATTGCAGATCGGGTTTGTGATGCACAAGATTCGGGGAGAGGATGGCCGAATGTGCTTTGACCTGATGAGGTACGGCAAAGTGAAACAGGTTAAATGCAATGATTCCCGGCCGTGGACATCTCCCAGGACTCTACAAAAGGACGGGAATTTTAGTCAGGCACTGTGGATTCGGATCACCAAAGAGGTGAAGCGACTTCATAAGATGCTGAAACCCATGCCACCTCATGATACAAAATCTTCAGCAAACTGGTAAGCTTATCAGCCTGGCCTGATCAACACTATGAAAGTCAACCTGCGACAGAAACTGAACAACAAGCACTTCCTTTCACTATGCGGTAACGCGGTAATGGCCGGACTGAGCGTAGTTACGATTGGATTGTTATATCATAATCTTACGATTAAGGAAGTTGGCGGCTATGTGTTCTTTCAGGCGACGTTTACCCTTTTGGATACTGCGCGGGCGGGATTTCTTCAAAACGCGTTGATTAAGTTCTATGCCGGCACGGAGAGAGAAAGGGGTGAAGAGGTATTAGGTGGAATTTGGTTCCTGGGCTTGGTGATCACTGCAATTCCATTTTGTATCACGGTTCCTCTGCTGTTTGCGCTGCCCTTTATTGAGAATCTGGGGATGCAGCTAATAATCAAGTGGTTCAGCCTGCTGTTTCTTCTAACGCTGCCGATTGCGATTACTAACTGGATAAGACAGGCTAACAACGACTTTGGAAAAATACTTTTCGTGAGAGTCTTAAGCCAGGGAAGTTTTATACTGTTACTGACGGTTTTACTGTTTTCCAGGCACATGACGTTGAACAACGTTTTGCTGGCAAATTTTTGTTGTTATTTTATTACTGCATCCGTAGTTCTTGCGTCACGATGGTCACACATAAGCACCATATTAAAGCGTAAGCGGGAAAGTATTCGGCAGATATTTGATTTTGGGAAGTTCAGCGTGGGAACCACTATCAGTTCAAATCTTTTGCGCAGTTCGGACACCTTTATTATCAACTTCATGTTAGGGCCTGCAGCGGTTGCCATTTATAACCTGCCTCAGCGACTTCTGGAAATCATAGAAATTCCCCTTCGGAGTTTTATGGCGACCGGCATCACTGCTCTTTCATCGGCTTCTAACCGAAACGATAACAAAGAGGTTAGCAGGATTATGAAGAAATATGCGGGATTCCTGACGCTAATTATTGTACCCATTGCTGTGATTGCGATCATTTTTGCAGATGTAGCGATTGCCCTTCTTGGTGGAGAGGCATATGCTGGTACAGCTGCGGCAAACGTTTTCAGGATATTCATGATTTTCGGAATTCTGTTTCCCATAGAAAGGTTTCAGGGGGTGACGCTCGACATGATCCACAAGCCCCATCTTAATCTGATCAAGGTGCTGTTGATGCTGACGGTGAATGTGGTCGGCGATTTAGTGGGCATATACTTGTTAGGCAATGTATATGGGGTTGCACTTGCAAGTATTCCGACGTTCCTTATCGGAATATGGTTTGGTTATCGTGCGCTAAGAAGATATATAGACCATAGTTTCACGGATGTGTTTAAAGTAGGTTACAGGGAGTGGCGCACCGTTTTGATTAACGGCCTTCCGAAAAGCAAGGTTGTCAGTAATTAGCCCATGTAAGAAATTGTTTTCGGAGATAAAAAGTATAGGGTAGGTATGAAGCTCGTTTCGATAATCACGGTTAATTTCAATCATTTTCATCTGACAGAAGCATTGATTCGGTCTGTCTTCTCTGTGAATACCTATCCTTCTATTGAGGTGATTGTAGTTGACAATGGAAGCACTGAAGATCCGACACCCGCGTGGAAGGAGAGGTATCCGGAAGTAAAGTTTATCCGATCAGAGAGAAACCTGGGATTTGCTGGTGGAAATAATCTTGGCATTCGTGAAGCCACAGGTGATTATCTCTTTCTTGTCAACAATGACACTGAGTTTACGGCCACGCTGGTTGAGGAACTTGTTGGTACTTTGGACAAGGATGAAAAGGTTGGAGTTGTGTCACCCAAGATCAGGTATTTTGAGCAACCTGAGATTCTTCAGTATGCGGGATATACTCCAATGAATTATCTCACCTGCAGGAATGCGTGTATCGGGCAGTTTCAAAAGGATGTGGGCCAGTATGATACAGACATTCAGGAGACGGGTTATGCTCATGGTGCTGCCATGATGGTGAGAGGAAGTGCGATTGATAAGGCAGGACTAATGGCTGAGAATTATTTTCTGTACTACGAGGAGCTGGACTGGTGTGAAAGGATACGCAGAGCGGGTTATTCGATAGTGGTGAACCCTAAGGCTATAATCTACCATAAAGAGTCTATGTCGGTAGGGAAGAATACTTTGTTGAAAGAGTATTTCATGAACCGAAACAGGATACTGTTTGTTCGCCGGAATTCTACACCGGCAGAGCAGTTAATTTTCTATTGTTATTTTTTGGGTGTGGTTGCTCCGCGTAACATTTTGCATTACGTGAAGGGAAAGCAATATGATTTCTGTAAGGTTTTTCTGAAGGCAGTCTGGTGGAATTTTACCAACAGTAAGAACAGTAAAAAACTTGGTTACTCTATCAATTAGAATTATGGAAGCAGCATTTTGGTTCAGTGTATTTATTGTCTTTTATACTTTCATAGGGTATGGTATCCTTTTGTACCTGTTGGTGAAGGTTCGACGCCTTTTGGCTGGACGTCGCGGTACACCTGATTTTGAGAAGCTGCCCTCAGTGACGCTGGTTGTGGCAGCGTATAACGAAGCTGATATTCTAAGAGAGAAGATTTCAAACACCCTTAGGTTGAGCTACCCGGAGGATAAGCTTGAGATCCTGTTCGTTACTGATGGTTCTTCAGACGACTCCCCCCGGATTGTGGGTGAGTATGAAAGGATCCGGTTGCTGCATGAGGCGGAAAGGAAGGGTAAGATCCATGCGATACACAGGGCGATGCAACAAGTAGAGTCTGAAGTGGTGGTGTTTACGGATGCGAATACTTTTTTGAACCGTGAGGCCTTGCTTCTGATTGCACGGCATTATGCGGAACCATCTGTTGGTGCGGTGTCGGGGGAGAAGCGCGTGCACATTGATAGTGTTTCTGATGCTACAGCGGGTGAAGGGATTTACTGGAAGTATGAGTCGGCATTGAAGAAGCTGGATTCGGAGTTATATTCGGTAGTTGGTGCTGCGGGGGAGCTGTTTAGTGTGCGGAGGAGTCTTTATGAGGCTGTTCCTGAGGATACGATTCTTGATGATTTCATGATCTCACTGAAGATAGCTGAAAAAGGTTATCGCATTGTGTATGAGCCGGAGGCGTTTGCTATGGAGCATGCTTCTGAATCTGTTGGTGAGGAGTTCAAAAGGAAGGTGCGTATTGCAGCGGGTGGGATACAGTCGATCTGCAGGCTGTCGGGGCTTCTGAATCCATTTAATAATTTCCTGCTAAGCTTTCAGTATGTAAGTCATAGAGTGTTGCGGTGGACTGTGACACCGTTTCTGCTTGTGCTGGCGTTTTTTTCAAATGCAGTGCTGGCATTCGATGGTCATCTTGTGTATGGAGCTTTGTTTACAGCACAGGTGGTTTTCTACAGTGCCGCATTTGCCGGTTACCTTTTGTCTAGAACCAAGATGAAAGTAAAGGTGTTGTTTGTGCCGTATTATTTCTGTTTTATGAACTATGCGGTGGTAGCAGGAATCATCAGGTACCTGGGGAAGAGGCAGAGTTCAGCATGGGAGAAAGCCAGGAGGAAACCTGTGGGTTCGGCGGCTGAGCTACAGCCTGCTACAGAGGTGTAAGAGGCCTTTGATGGTAGTGGTCTGGAAAAATTGTAAGGGAAAATCTTAGTTTTTTTCTTTCTTTTGCAGCCTGAAGGGCGCTGCCTTTTAACCTCTCTCCAAACTTTTGCAAGCATGCTACCTAAATACAACAGGGTTTTATTGAAACTGTCCGGTGAGTCCCTTATGGGCGAAAAGAACTTCGGCATAGATCCGCAGATGCTGGAAGCGTATGCGACTGATATCAAAGCTATCACGGATATAGGTGTCCAGGTAGCCGTGGTTATTGGTGGTGGAAATATTTACAGGGGAATGAATGAGGCTGAGACTGGGATAGAACGTGCCCAGGGTGATTATATGGGTATGCTGGCTACTGTGATTAATGGGATGGCTCTGCAGGCTGCGCTGGAGAAGCTGGGTGTGAAGACCCGTCTTCAGAGTGCGATTAAGATGGAGCAGGTTGCCGAGCCCTATATCAGGCGTCGCGCGATCAGGCATCTTGAGAAGGGCAGGGTGGTGATATTTGGTGCCGGCACCGGAAATCCATACTTCACTACGGATACTGCGGGTTCGCTGAGGGCTATTGAGATTAATGCGGATGTGATTTTGAAGGGGACAAGGGTTGATGGTATTTATTCAGCTGATCCGGAAAAAGATGCAACCGCGAAGCGTTATGATAGTCTGACGTTTAATGAAGTGATCAGTCAGGGATTGAAGGTGATGGATATGACGGCATTTACGCTGTGCCAGGAAAATAATTTGCCAATCATTGTGTTTGATATGCACCGGTCGGGGAATTTGCTGGATGTAGTTTCTGGTAAGAAAGTAGGTACTGTTGTAAGTTAGCCGGGCTTTTGCGGGGAGATAAAGTTTTGAGGCTGCCTTGACGGGCAGCTTTATTTTTGGGTGTATTTCTGGTGTTTGACTAAGGTCAGTAGGGAAAATTAGGGTAAGTTCAGTCTCCTCTTTGACTCGTCTGTGTCAAGGCGGACATATGGAGTTGATATGGAGTTGGTATTGAGGGGGTATGGAGGCGGTATGGTCTCGGGAGTGTTGCCGGAAGGAAAATTCGGCGTTTTTTATGTGTAGGAGGTGGGCTAAATTTCTTACAATTAATACCGCCAAAGCTGGAAAGTAACCTGGTTTTGCCGGGATTTTTTTTTGTTTTAATTGAATAAGGCTGACGCACCAGCGACAGCCTTATTCAATAATATTCGAGACAGTCTTAGGACTTTTTCTCGTCGACTTTCTTCTCTTGTTCTTTCTTTACTTCAGCTGTCTTAGCGCAATCTTTCTTTTCGCCTTTCTTGCAGCAGGCTTTCTTTTCAGTCTTCTTGCAGCAAGCTTTGTCGCCTTTGTTTCCGTCGCAAGCGAAGGAAGCGCCGGCAATCATAAGAGCACCCAGGAATAAGGTCAGTTTTTTCATGTTAGTTTCTATTTAGAGTATTAAAGATACAAATTTATGGCAAATGAGCCAGCACAGTGGTGCCTCCTTTTACGACATCTCCAATCTTAACATCAATTTTGGTGCCGATGGGGAAGAAAATGTCGACACGGGAGCCAAAACGAATGAATCCGAACTCCTCATTCTGTTTTACCTGATCGCCTTCTTTTACGTAGAAGCAAATTCTCCGGGCAAGGGCACCTGCAATCTGGCGCATGAGCAGTTCCATGCGTTCGTTAGAAATGACCAGTGTAGTTCTTTCATTTTCTGTGGATGATTTTGGATGCCAGGCTACCAGGTATTTCCCGGGGTGGTATTTCATGTACTTTACCTCTCCGCTAATGGGATTGCGGTTGACATGCACGTTGAGCGGCGACATGAATACGGAGACCTGTAGCCTGCGGTCTTTAAAGTATTCAGGTTCGAAGGTCTCTTCGATCACCACCACTTTACCATCAGCTGGGGAAACGATCTTTGATTCCCCTTCAATGAATGTCCTTGTAGGAATCCGGAAGAACCAGATGATCCAGAACCAGAGGAGAAAGCAGATGAAATTGAGCAGCCAGAAGAGAACAGGCACAGCAGAGAGAAACCTGTAGCTGAGGTAGGCGAAAAGTGCCCAGGTGATTGTTGCTATGAGAATGTACTTATGACCTTCGCGGTGGATACGCATGTTTTATTGAGAATTATGGCGCAAAATAGCCTAAAAAATAACCATTGGCAGTTCCGGCATGAAAAGAAATGCATAGGCGTAGGCAAATGGAGCAGTGATCAGCAGGGAGTCGAAGCGGTCGAGTGCACCGCCGTGGCCGGGCATGATGCTTCCTGAATCTTTTACTTCTGCCATTCTTTTCAGTTTTGACTGCAGGAGGTCGCCTGCGGTACCTGCGGTTGCGGTGATGAGCGCCAGCATGATCCAGTCTGTGATGGTGTACCAGGGTGCAAAATAGCCAAAGACCGCGGCGCCGGCCACTGTGAATAGTATGCCTCCTATGGTGCCTTCCCAGGTTTTTTTGGGGGATATTTTTGAGAATGGGGTTTTTCCGAAGAAGGAGCCGGTAAGATAGGCCATGGTATCGTTAGTCCAAATCATGAGGATGAGGGCTACCGGGATGAGGGGGCTGATGCTTCGAAGGCTTACCATTAATG
>JAFAAT010000090.1 GCA_023426425.1 Bacteroidota bacterium
CGATAGTTGCGGTACGGGAGATATTCCTCCTTGTCCGCCCGTATATGGCCAGGGGGATTTGGTTTTCGGAAAGATCGACAGTAATAGAAATATTGTCTGGATGAAGCAATTGGGCGGCACTGATTATGAAATAGGCAAGTCGGTCAAAATGACGCGTGATTCTGGCTATGTAGTTCTGGCCAATACAAGTTCTGGTAATGGGGACGTTGTAGGTCTACATGGGAATTCCGATGCCTGGCTACTGAAATTTGATAAAACAGGGAATCTACAGTGGAAAAACTGTTATGGAAGTTGGTATTCAGAAATTGCATTCAATTGCATAGTCACCGGTGATGGTGGTTTTTTACTAATATCCACGACTAATGGGAGTGGAGGAGATGTGCCGTTTCAATACGTTAATTCGCAGTTTACGTCAGATTGGTTCTTATTGAAAACCGACAGCCTGGGCAACAAAGAATGGTCAAAAACAATTGGCGGTACCGGCGAAGAGGGTGCGGCATCAGTGCTTCAGGTCGGCAACAGGTACTATGTAGCTGGTTCTTCAACTTCTCAAGATCATTATTGTACTGACGATTCCTGGCATCCCGGAGTAAATACCGGCGAAGACTTCTTCCTGATCTGCCTTGATAGCAGCGGCGATTACCTCTGGAATCGGAGTTTTGGGGGTACTCTTCCTGATCAGTTTGACGAGGCGGTATTTGATGAGAGAGACAGCTCAATAGTAATGGTAGGTCATACATATTCAAGAAACTTCATGGTGCCGACTTCGCCAGGTCCCCGGCAGGATGTACTAGTGGTGAAGGCAAATCTTTCGGGAAGCCTGGTTTGGTGCAAAGTATACGGTGACAGTAGTACGAATGAATGGATGACCTTTATACGAAGGTCGCCTGTAGCGAATGGGTACCTTGTAACAACGCGTGTAGATAATGTGCCTGCATTGCTGCCATACTATGGTGGCGGGTCAGACGTTCGGTTGTTCATGCTTGATAGCACCGGAAATGTTATAGCCGATAAAGTGCTTGGGGGCAGCCTATATGAATTTGAAAGCGTCCCAATCACACTTAATACGGGTTTCGCAGTAATTGGAGCTTCGAGTTCATTGCAATATGGAGAGGGGAATACAACACCACTTCACGGGACACTACCTGATATTGCACTATCCTATCTTGAATTTTGGGGACTTGGTATGGAAGCTGAGGTATCCAGTGGGCGAACACCTCGTGTGTTTCCAAACCCTGCAAGTAATCGGGTTACTGTACAATTTGATGGAAGTCCAGCTACCGGCGTACTCCGGTTCCTGACAACCACAGGACAAATTGTACATCAAAGAGGTATATCCGCTGAGACAAGGGTGTTAGTGGACACTGAAAGCTGGGCAAGAGGATGGTACCTGGTGCATTGGACAAACCCAGATGGAAGCATTGGCACCGAGCAGTTAATATTGAAATAACCCAAAAACACTAAATCCAATACATTGCAAACTACCGGCTAATGAGAAGGCTACCCTCTCTTGTCGTTTCTGCCGGCTACACAGGACCATGAAAACAAATGTCAATCCTATAGCCGGGATGCATTGCAACTGACTCAAGAAAGTCGAGCTAGTTCCAAATATGCGCGAATAGGTTAGCCAGGTTGGATAAAATCACGCATCAATAAAGGGGTGGATTACACTTGCCTGATCCAAATTGTGTCTTTACTTTTATAAAAACCAGTTGATTTGCGTTTCCTTGCTTTATGTATTCTTTCATTCGTTGTTGCGCAAAAAGGTATTTGCCAATATCAATCCTTTTTCGGAAAAACCAGCACGAGTTGGAATTCCGTCGGTAGCGGTTTGAACAGAGTCAACGAGTGGACGGATAGTGTGGCTTATGAGAAGGACACATTATTAGCTGGCGTGTCCTATAAAAAGGTGAGCCTTTGGCGCGCATATCCAAATGCCGCATATCAATCTGACCTTCTGTTCAGGGAAGACACGACGACCGGCAGACTTTGGCATCGTTACCCCGACTCCACTAATACGCTGATTGCGGACCTCTCATTAGGTGTCGGTGGTCAGTTTTTCCATCCAGTGGCTACTACAGTCGCTCTAACCGTAGATTCAGTCTACTATGTAAATTCCCGGAAGCATGTACGGTTTCAAAATTCAAGCCTCCTGGACGTTCCGCTAATTTTTATAGAAGGAGTCGGGCCGAGCCACGGTGTTCTTTTTGTCAGCCCCCTCCTTTGTCAATACAAGGACGGCAATCCTAACTATGTCTTAAATGTTCCTCACTATCCGGGTATCTGTAACGTACACGAATTAACAAGTATTGATAGTCACCTGGAAATAGGGATACGCATCTCACCAAACCCAACAACAGGACTGATTAAAATAGAATCTCCAGCTGTTGGAAAAGACCTCGTCGTATATGTGTACGATGCGATAGGCAGGCATCTCCTCACAAAGAAGTATAGTGGCGGGGGGTGTGAAGTAAACCTTGGGCAACTATCGCCGGGACTTTATATGATAGCTATCAAGAACAGCAACAAACTTTTAATAAAACAAGAGAAGATTGTGCTAAACTAACTATCGTCTAGATCGAACGTTATGCATACACCTTAAGACACCGACTGGTGCCTATGGGTTTATTGTTTGTATTTGTGACCCTAAGTAGCCGTTGAGTAGCTCAAAATTCCGGATTCATCATAGTTCCGCCCAGCCCAGAAGAAAGTAAACCACAGATGTTTTGCATCCGACTCATTACGCATGAAAACAGGGGGAATTACGCTTGCCTGATCCGATTTGTGTCTTTACTTTTATAAAAACCAGTTGATTTGCGTTTCCTTGCTTTATGTATTCTTTCATTCGTTGTTGCGCAAAAAGGTATTTGCCAATATCAATCCTTTTTCGGAAAAACTAGCACGAGTTGGAATTCGGTAGGCAGCGGTTTAAATCGAGTTAATGAATGGACGGACAGCATAGCCTATGAAAAAGATACAGTTCTTGCAGGCATGACGTATAAGAAGGTGACCTTGTGGCGTGGGTATCCTGAGAACACGTATCAGTCTCATTTTTTCTGTCGTGAGGACACAACAACTGGTAAACTTTGGCGACGTTATGCCCAGGATTCGGTAGAAAAATTGATTGCCGACCTTTCTTTAGATGTGGGTGGACAGTTTCTCCATCCAATTACTTCGCTCCCCAAAACAGTAGATTCAGTCTATTATATTTACTCTCGCAAACATGTGCGCTTTAATTCAAGCCTCTTGTCTCTGCCATTAGTGTTTATAGAAGGAGTCGGTCCAAGCTACGGTATTCTCTTTCGGAGCGTGCTCCTTTGCCAGTATAAGGATGGAAGTCCCAACTATGTTTTAAATGTTCCTCCGTATCCTGGGGTCTGCAATGTCCAGCAGTTGACCAGTGTTGAAGATCCTTCAGAGGTGAGCGTGAATATATTTCCGAATCCGACGACAGGTATAGTGAAAATTGAAACTCAAAAAACCGTAGTGAATTTGTTTGTCTACGTCCATGACGCAGTAGGCCGGCAGTTACTTTTAAAGAATTGTATAAGCGGGGCGGGCTGCGAAATAAACCTCAGGCAGTTTTCGCCCGGACTTTACACCCTAACCATCAAAGGCAGCGATAACCTTGTACTAAATCACCAGAAGATTCTTCTGAATTAAGTATCCTTATAGCATAAAACATATGCACCCAAAAGTTTAAAGACACCGAATATTGTCTGCAGGAATTCTATAGGTGTTACTTCTGACATTTAGTAGCATTTCAGTAGCGGAAAATTCCGGACTCCTCATGGTTCCGCCAACCAAAGAAGAAAAGTTAGCCACAGATGTTTTATATTCTAATCATGCAAGGCCGAAGCAGACACAAAGAGCGAATATCTTCACTAAGGATGTGTGTCTATTAAAAGCTGATCACCTTCCAATGACTTCCAATTTTCCTTCGTAATAGATGAAATTGTTAGTTCGAACCACGAGCATATAGATTCCTGTTTCCAGTCTGGAAATATCTATTTCTGATGAAGTTGTATTAATCCTCTGTTGCCTGGCCTCAAAAACTTTCTTCCCGGCCATAGTGAAAAGGCAGACATTAGCGATTATTTCAAGAGGGACTTTCGATTGTAAGACTAGTCGATCAGTTGCAGGGTTTGGGAATACGTTTAGAACTTTTTCTCCCGCAGGAATGCTCCCGACGGAATTGACCCAGGGAAATAACAGCCATTTTATATATTGGACATAATAGTTGGTATCTATGTCATTGGGCGCCTGTTCCCATACTTCTCCAGGTAAAATCCTGATGACATTCACCGTGCCGCTGGGAATTTGACCCAAATTCAGTGTGTCTGTTCTCCAGCAGGATTGTGTAGGACACAATACTATCTCAGAAAATAGGCTGACATAAAGCGTATCGTTCTGGGTGCTCAGAGTATATGTTTCCAATTGCGGACAGCAGGATTGAGTTCCCGTCCCGAAAAAGCTTGTGAGCTCTAACTTGAAACTGTCGTTTGGGAGAGTCAGAAGTTGACTCCCAATAATCTGCTGACCTGAAGATTCGTGACTATAGAGAAAGCTCAGAGCAATCAGTAAACGCATGAAGTTTTTCATCTTCGAAGTTCTGGTTTATTGTTGCTCAGAAGAGTAAATAGCAAAGTTAATATGGAAAATAGAGCCAGTTGTCATTGCAAGTACCTTCGGCGGGTGCGTAGGAAATTACTGACGTCAGAAACTCGTCTAATAGACATGCTGGCGCTCACCCCATGGTTGCGCCTTAGATATCGATAAACGCAGATTCACTCACGAAGTTACTCGCGTTTGATGTTCACGCTTTTGGAAGTAGCAACTCCTAGCTCGGCAGCACAGTAATTCTGAAGCTACATCCAGCTATCACCGGCTGACCAGGCGCGAGAGGCGCCCTTTTTAACCCGAACCTATTTTGGGACAGGTGCGTTACTTTTTGGGCGATCAAAAGTGACAAAAGATGCGCATGCTGATGATAAGCGAACTGCGTAAGGTGTGTAACCTTATCAATGTTTAAATTTAGAACATTCAAGAACTATTCAATTTGCATATACATACTTGCGAAGCATTATTTCTCGCTAAGAGTGTAGCAATCCTCAGCTGGGCAGTACAGTAGTTCTGAAGTCTAATCGAGCGACCGCCGCCATCACGGCGTCTTTGATGGCGGCCGTCTTTTTTGGTTCTTTTTGGACGAGCAAAAAGAACATTAAACTGCGGAGCATTAAGCGGCAGCGCCCATTTTTACCCGAACCCATCGGGGCAGGTGCGCCTCCCGCCTTTTCTGGATTGGGCGCTTCAACAGGACCTTTTGGATGGGTGGAACGGCATTATAGCGCATATGTTGCACGCCCTGACTTCAATCCTGAAATAAATTTCACTCAGCCTTCTGAAAGCTGCAGAACAGAAAATTCTGTGTGGTTTCGAAAGGCGTTATGTGATCTTCGGTAATACAGCGAATCTTGGAAAAATTCCGCGCGAGCTGCTCCTGGAGTTCAGCCTCTGTGTATTGCTTGATCGCTAACCCACTACATTTCCTGGGGCCGTTTTCGGAGAAAGTGCCAATGGTCAGGTAGCCTCGAACCGCATGAGCAGCTGTGGAAATGTAAGTTCTTATCTGTTCAGGAGTTGTAAGAAAGTGAAAGGTGGCCCTGTCGTGCCATACATCGTAGGAATCGTGGGGGACGAACTCAGTGATGTCCGAGACTATCCATTGCACTTTGCCAGCTCTTTCTGCCAGGCGCGACTGAGCTCTTTGCAGGGCAGTCTCTGAGATGTCCAGCACCGTCAGGTTCTCGAAACCTTCGTCGAGCAAATAATCAACAAGCTTGCTATCACCACCTCCTATATCTATGATTTTTGCTGTTTTGGGAAGGTTGAAGCTGTGAATGAAATCCAGCGAGGTCTTTGGAACCTCCTGTGTCCAGCTTACCTCATGTGCTTGCTTTGTTGAATAAACTGTTTCCCCAGTGTTTTTTATTATCAGCCATACTGTGGATGTTTTCGTGACGTAATCAGCCTATTTTTTCATTGGATAACCTTTGTCGATCCAATCGACCTTAAGGTTCTTGGGTAGGTTCAGCAGCCTAACGCTTGCAAACCCCATGTTTTCAGCCAGTGTGAATGCAGGTCGGATATTGGGACAATGCGCAAATGGACAGCATCCGCAGTAGATTACCACATTGGTATTTTTGGGAAGTTCTGCCAGTTTATTCTTAAGTGCCTTCATGTTTTCCTGTTCCTGTGCAGGGCCGATTGCAACTGCATTCTTTATTGTTCCTGACGGGCCAATATCAAATACAGCGAGATTGGGTGCATCGTTGTCTATTTGCCGTGCCAGTTCAGCCGCTGGCATAAGTTGTGCTTTCGACCAGGGATCCGTTGTCTGGTCTTTTTGAAAAGCCATTAAAAGCAATACGCAGACAAGTGCTGCCGGTATTATAAAAGCAAACGTTGGTTTCATAGTTCAGATTGTATTTTAACCAGGGCAGACTGGTGTTTTTTGAGATTGGTTACGAGAACGTCACGCATCAACTGACAAGCCTTGTAGACTTTTGGAGAGGTTAAGGAATAGTAATTACATCGGCTATCCTTCCTCACTTTCAATATTCCGGCATTGACCAGTATTGAGAGATTTTGCGACAGCGTGGATTTAAGTCCTCCTACCTGCTCCAGGATATCGGAGAAGCATAATTCGTTGTCTTTAAGAATTTCAATAGCCTGCAACCGCAGTGGATTTCCAAGGGCTTTGCATACCTCGGCGTGGAGGGAGTAGATGTATCGATCGTCCATGATTCAATAGTTCACAAAGATATGAACTATTGGATTAACGAGATTGCTTTATTTAACAACGGCTGCCAATACTCCTATCTAAGGCTGACCGGCCTGGTTGTGAGCATAGTTGGGAGTATTATTATTAAGCTGACCAATGGCAGTGAGGGAATACCTGAGGGTTCAACTGAGGGTACAACTGAGGGGGTAAAAATCCGTAGACTTTCAGTACACCTGAAGTAGACCTACAGTAGACCTGAAGTAGGAAATCGTAAAATTACGGTCTGCCTACTTGAAGGGGTCGTGAGGCGGCAATATGATTAGGAAACATTCGACCCTTCAAGCTCAGGACCTGAAAGAATCTTGGCGATGTCAGGGTTTCGAGTTGAGTAAAAGGAAATAGCGCCTACTTGCGCAGGCGCTATAGATTGGAAGATGTTGCACAGAACAGTAATCAGTCTTGTTAATCAATATTCTTTTGTAACGGAAACTCCAGTCTTATTGTCTTTAAGGATCGGTTTTGGACTACCAATATCTTTGTAGATCTGCTGCACTTTTTTGACATTGGGAGATTCCATAATTCCTGGGGCAGGAGCCGGCTTTGGGTCTGGTTTTCCGGGGCCGTTAGGGTTGGAAGGTTGCACGGAAAGATCGCTTAGTTTTACCTGTTTCACAGGTTGTTGGTTGTTAGACTGACAGTAGGCGCTACAGGCAAATGCAGTAAAACAAGTCAAAAGCATTAGTCGTTTCATAATTTTTAGTTTAAGGATGAAAAAAAAGGTGTTTGTTGTAATAGTTTATTTTGAATCAGGGCTTAACACACTAAGGAGTGGGAAGGGTTGTCTACTTATTAAAAATGGCATAGGCTTTAACCTTTACACTTCCTCTGCAGCTTCTCCTGTTGTCTGGAAATCCGCCGCTTGATGTTCTGCATTTTGCAGTTCCTCCTCCATGCCCGGAGCCCAGGAAACGCATATGC
>JAFAAT010000128.1 GCA_023426425.1 Bacteroidota bacterium
CCTCGCAAGGGCTCTTCTGGTTTATGAGGATGAAAAAGATCCGGGATTATTGCTGCGTAGCAGTATAGACTACATCAGTAGTGTAAGTGCCCGCAGGGTAAGCAAAACCTGGTGTTGCTTTGTACTTTACTGCGAAGGTCTGGTTGCCACCGTTGTTTGCGTTGGTGATCAGGCTCTGAGCGCTGTTAGAAAGTGACTTGTATGTAGAGGCAGAGAATCCCTGACCTACTTGTCCGCCGGTGCTGTTGTCAGTCAGTGCGAGACCGAGTACAGATACAGGCATGTTAGAAGAAGAAACCGAACCACCATTAGAGAATGTGAAGTTTGCGTTGTTAGTCTTTACAGTTACAGTGAAGTTCTTGTTAGAACGAACTTTCAGTTCCTGCTCAGCGCTTTCTACACCGTTAGCATAATGCGCTACTGTAGAGAAAGGAAGACTCACTGTAGATCCTGTAGCATTGTTGTTAGAGGTGAAAGAGATTTCCAGCGCATTGCTCAGTTGGAGCTGTACAGTCTGGCTTGCGTTGGCAGAAGCGTTTTGAGTGTTCTGAGCATTTGCTGCTGTAGTGAATCCGATGAAAGCTGCTGCGATGATGATCTTCTTCATGACGTTTGTTTTTGAGTTGTTTTGTTTTGAGTGTTTTGTATTGTTCTTGTTTCGTTTGATGATGCAAAGATTCACCCGCGGCGGAGATGGTGCAACTATTTTGGCCGGGTTAACGCTGGCTTTGCAACCGGTTAACCAGCGATTAAGAAATCAACAAGCCGGGGATATAGGATCTACCCTACTACCCTTCAGGAAAAAGATACCACATTCACCGTTGTTGTAAACCTGTCGCATTTACCCTTCCGATTGACGTCTTCCACCATCAGGTTTATCTACAGGAGCTTCTACATTTGTAACTACAAAACAACTTAAATATGGAAGCCACAACACAAACTCAAGTAACCGTGCAAACCACTGTAAACGCACCTATGGAGAAAGTCTGGAACTACTGGAGCGCACCAGAGCACATCACCAAATGGAACAGTGCACACCCTGACTGGCATTCACCCAGCGCCAGCAATGACCTGAAAACCGGGGGGAAGTTCTCCTTCCGCATGGAAGCAAAAGACGGAAGCATGGGCTTTGATTTTTCTGGCGTATATGACGAGGTGGTGCCACATGCCGCCATCAACTACACCATGGAGGATGGACGAAAAGTATCAGTAACCTTTGAGGACAGGGGGAGCAGCGTACACATCACTGAAACCTTTGACGCCGAACAGCAAAACCCGGTGGAAATGCAGCGTGATGGCTGGCAGGCTATAATG
Organism: Bacteroidota bacterium; assembly: GCA_023426425.1. Lineage (GTDB taxonomy): Bacteria > Bacteroidota > Bacteroidia > Chitinophagales > Chitinophagaceae > JAFIGV01. Next base: position 1,315 of record JAFAAT010000128.1, read on the forward strand.
GACAACTTCAAAAACTATACTGAACACAACTAAATAGCAGAACATGATAAAGTCTATTACACCCTGCCTGTGGTTCGACAATCAGGCAGAGGAAGCAGTGAACTACTATGTGTCGATCTTTCCAAATTCCTCAATAGGAAGCATCACTCGCTTCGGAAAGGAGGGATTCGAACATCACCAAATGCCGGAAGGAACTGTAATGACTATAGCATTTAAACTGAACGGACAGGACTTTCTGGCGTTGAACGGTGGACCTATATTCAGATTTTCAGAAGCGATTTCTTTCCAGATTCCCTGTAAAGACCAACAGGAGATTGATTTCTACTGGGAGCGGCTAACAGCAGGAGGAGAGGAACAGCCGTGCGGCTGGCTGAAAGACCGGTTTGGCCTATCGTGGCAGGTGGTGCCCGAAATCCTACCGTCCCTGATGAGCAATCCCATGACTGCGAGAGCTGTGAGCCAAGCTTTCTTCAAAATGAAGAAATTTGACATTGCCACGCTCGAAGCCGCAGCCGCTACTGCAGTCTAATCTTCAATGGCTGCAATTACTTCCTCACTCATGGGTTTCACTTTAGGGTTGAACACATGAGTGAGATTACCCTCCTCATCTATCAGGTATTTCTGGAAGTTCCATTTTACGGTACTATTCTGGAATCCATTGTGCTCTTTTAGCGTCAGCCATTGGTAGATGGGAGCCATTTTCTTTCCGACCACAGTGATCTTTTCAGCCATTGGAAAGCTGACACCATAGTTGCGCTGGCAGAACTCTGCAATGTCTTTGTTGCTTCCTGGTTCCTGGGACATAAAATCGTTGGCGGGAAAGCCTACAATTACGAGCTTGTCTTTGTATTTCTGATACAGCGCTTCGAGGCCTTCGTACTGAGGCGTAAGACCGCATTTAGAAGCAGTGTTTACGATCATAATCTTCTTTCCCTTGAAATCAGAAAAATCTATTGTCCCGCCGGTAAGGGCAGGCACCTTATACTCATAGATGGTTTGAGGAATGTCTCCACCTTTTGGTGCTCCCGCAAAGAACAGAAATTTGAAGAAAAACATTGTCGTGACTACCATGTGACCCATTTACTTTGCAAACCTACACCTAAATACTTTTTCCCAGGAAAATTGGGTTACCTTTTCCAGTTTTTGGTATTAATACACGGCTGCAGAGTACTAGGTTCTCGGACTGACAACTCCTATAATTCCCTCTCAGAGCCAAATGCCAGTTCAACCACAGTTGAGCCTTCAAAAGCCTTTCCTACACTATACCTGTAAATCATGTAGAGACCCATCTAGAGACCCAACAGAGACCTCATAGAGACCTTATAGAGACCTTCTCTGGTACTTCACTCTTGTCAGCGACCTGACCGCAAGATGTTGGCAACCAGGAGTTCCCCTACCAATCTGCTGACAATTGGCTACAGGGAAGGAAAGCTTCCCGCTTTATGCTATTTTTGGCCGCAAATGACGCTCAGGCTTTCAGGCTATTGGCTATTATATATTGCAGTTTGTTTTCTTTGGGGATGTGCCAACATTATGCCGCCTGAAGGTGGCCCCAGGGATGTCACTCCTCCGGGGCTGGTGTCGATAAGTCCATCAGATTCACTGCTCAACACCCGGGTCACCAGAATAGAACTGTTTTTTGATGAATATATCACATTAAACAATGCAGCATCTGAAATTACCGTCGCCCCCATCCTTCCTTTTCCACTAAACGTAGAAGCCCGGAGCAGGCGTGTGATCATATCGATTCCCGACAGCCTGCTTCAGGAAGGCACTACCTATAGGATCAATTTTGGTGAAGCTATCAAAGACCTCAACGAAGGCAATCCTTTTAAAGGCTACACCTATACATTCAGTACCGGAAGCTATTTTGACACTTTGGTTCTCGGGGGGACTGTGATCAATGCTGCAACTGGCCTTCCGGATTCGACAGTGCTTGTGATGCTCTATGAATCCGGCCGTTCAGACAGTGCTGTGGTGCGAGAAAAACCTGTGTATGCAGTCAAAACTGATGCAGGAGGAAATTTCCGGTTTGCGGGTCTGCCCTCCCGGAGTTTCAAAATATATGCTCTGGGCGACGGGAATAACAACATGATCTATGATGGCTCGGATGAACGAATTGCTTTCAACGATCAACTGGTGCTTCCAGCAGACTCTATTACTACACAAGTGCTACTAAGAACATTTGTAAGGACCGACACCACAGATACGACAGCACCACGCGGCAGAGGGAACCGCGGTCTTGCCGGAGGTAAAACAAGGGTGGCACCGGCTGTTGCTGAAGAAGTTGAGTTTTCTTACCAGGTGAAGGTGGACACTTCAGACCTTCGTGGCCGCACTAAGGACATCACTGAACCTATTGAAATCACGTTTACAAAGCCGGTAGACTCCTTCAGTCTTGCGAGAGTAAGCCTGCACTATGACAGCCTTGATTCTGCAGTTGTAGCTCCTGTCTGGCGGGTAGAAGACACATCACGAAGGAATGTGGTGCTGCTAAACACCAACTGGAAAGAAAATTCAGTGTACACACTCAGGCTCTTGAAAGGCTTCGCAAGTGATACCGGGGGAACAGAGGTAATGCCCAGTCGTCATAGCTTCAGGACCAAGCGGGACGATGACTATGCGAAGCTACAGGTGCACCTGCCCACCAGGTACTATGGTGATCAGCACATTTTTATGTTGCTCAAGGGGAATGATACTATTCATCACGCGCCTGTTACTGATACAATGGTGCGATTTACGCGGCTACAGCCTGGAAGCTATACCATGCGGGTCATTGCTGATAGCAATAGAAACGGGTACTGGGATACCGGCAATCTGTTAGAACGTATTCAGCCCGAATTTGTGATTCCATACCGTGAGGCCATCAACCTGAGAGCCGGGTGGGAAAACATGATCGATTTTGATGATCCCGCAAGGAAGTCGGCTGCGGATCCTGCATCCCCCCTACGAAGGGATACACCACGCTGATTAAAGAGTATTTTAGCACGATAATTCTGAATAATATGAAAAGACTTTTTCTTCCCCTGTTGTTGATCGCCTCCATGGCTACAGCACAAGACCGGATGACACCTGAACTGCTTTGGAGCCTGAAGCGGGTGAGTGGAATCGGGCTAAGTGCCGACGGGAATACTGTTTACTATTCTTCGCGGACCTATGACCTGGCTACAGAGAAGAGCACCACAAAGGTGTATGCCCTAAACCCGAGAACAGCGCAAAAGTCTGAAGTCGCGCAGGTAAAAGCTGTTTTCCAGCGCGATAAGGAAGCCTGGTATGCGAAAGACGACAAAGGCATTTACCGCAGCGTGGATAAAGGCCAGAACTGGAAGTCCGTATTTAGCAACGTGGAAGGAATCGAAAACGTGCGGATCTCTCCGGATGGTAAATGGATAGCATACACCAAAGAAGTGCTGGTGAAGCCTATGCTTGGTACAGACCTCTACCCTCACCTCCCCAAGAACACGGCTCACATTTACACAGATTTGAACTACAGGCACTGGGACACATGGGAGGATGGAAAGTTCTCTCACCTTTTTATTGCCCCAATAGCAGGCGGCAAGGAAAAAGACCTTTTGGCCGGGGAGCCTTATGATGTGCCTCAGAAACCTTTTGGCGGCGCTGAAGACTTCATTTGGGCACCAGACAGCCGGTCAATAGTATATGTCTGCAAGAAGAAGTTTGGAAAGGAATATGCAATTAGCACCAACACGGACATATATCAATATACGCTCGCAACGGGTCAGACAGTGAACCTGACCGCAAACATGGAGGGTTATGATATGAATCCCGCCTTTAGTCCAGACGGACGATATCTTGCCTGGACCAGCATGCGCAGGGAAGGATATGAGGCAGATAAAAATGACATTCTTGTAATGGATGTGCAGAAGCCCCAGGCGCTTAAGCTTAACCTGACCAACCAGTGGGATGGCACAGTCAGCAGTTTCATCTGGAGTGAAGATGGCAGAAGATTCTACTTCAATGCACCCTGGCAGGGGACAGAGCAGCTGTTTGAAGTAAACTTCCCTGGCTATACCAAAATGCTTCCTGTGGTGAGAAAGATCACCGAGGGCAAGTGGGATGTTGCCGGGTTGATAGGACAGAGCGGGAACAGCGTGATCGTAACCCGGACCGATATGAACCATGCTGCCGAGTTATATGCTGTGGATCTTCCTGAAGGTACTATGAGGCAGCTAAGCCATGAAAATGATGAAACTTACAACAGAATCAAGCTAAGCAGGACTGAACTAAGGCGTGTGACAACGACTGACAAGAGAGAAATGGGTGTTTGGGTCATTTATCCTCCGGACTTTGACTCGACGAAGAAATACCCCACCCTTTTGTATTGCCAGGGTGGTCCGCAATCTGCCTTGTCCCAGTTTTACAGTTTCCGCTGGAATTTTCAACTCATGGCGGCAAATGGCTATATCGTTGTAGCACCTAACCGCCGGGGAATGCCCGGATGGGGTGTAAAATGGAATGAAGAGATTAGTAAAGACTGGGGTGGTCAGCCGATGGAGGACTATCTCGCTGCAATAGATGCTGTATCAGAGGAAGCCTATGTGGACAAGTCTCGCCTTGGATGTGTAGGTGCAAGTTATGGAGGTTATAGTGCATTTATGCTTGCTGGGATGCACGGCAACAGGTTTAAGAGTTTCATTGCCCATGATGGATTATTTGACTTGAAGAGCTGGTATGGAACTACCGAAGAGCTGTGGTTTGCAAACTGGGATATTGGCGGACCATACTGGGCAAAGCCGCGCCCTGAGAGTTATGAGAAGTTTGATCCCAGCAACTTTGTTGATAAATGGAATGCTCCAATATTAATCATACAGGGCGGGATAGATTTCAGAGTGCCTATTGAGCAGGGCCTTGAAGCCTTTCAGGCTGCACAACTCCGTGGGATAAAGAGCAAGTTATTGTACTTCCCTAATGAGAACCACTGGATATTACACCCTCAGAATGCGATTGTCTGGCAGAACGAATTCTTTGGTTGGCTGAGAGAGACGTTGCGATAGTTTCCCATAGGTAGTTTTCATAATTATTTTTCTATTTTCGATGCCGCAATTAAAAAGTTGCGGCATCTTCATTCAATACTAGGTCTTCATGTTGAAACGTTTTCTGATCGTAGTTGCCATTATTCTTATCGGGCTGCAGTTTGTACGCCCTACAAGAAATCTGTCAGCCAACTTCACCAATGATATTACAACAAGCTATCCAGTACCGGAAGACGTACTTGCTTTGTTAAAGCGGTCCTGCTACGATTGCCACAGTAACTATACCGATTATCGCTGGTATTTTAATATCCAACCTTTGGGCCTTTGGCTGCAACGGCATGTGGATGAAGGGAAAAAGCATTTGAATTTTTCTGAGTTTACAACATACTCCCGCAACAAGCAGGCGCACAAACTGGAGGAAACAGTGGAATTGCTGGCGAACCATGAAATGCCGCTGCCCCTGTACGAGGCAGTTCATGTACAGGCCAGGCTCACAGAACAGGAAAGGAAGAGAATGCTTGAGTGGGCGAAGGCCCTGCAAGAACAGCTTCAGCGGACTCCATAAAGCGGAATCTGAAGCATTTCATTATCAAGTCAGCTCAGGTGGCACAATTTTTTAGCCTTCAATTAATTACCGAGTTTTCTTTTTTAAATATTCGAAAGCAAGTCTCATGGAATCTGCTATTTCCGCCCCCAGGATGGCCTCCAGACTAGAGCTGAATCAATTGCCAGGCTTTGCGCGCTTCCTAAAAGGGCAGCATTTAAGGGCATATGTGGCAATTCAGTTGCACCATACGCGTGCTTATAACTTACCGCTTTTACGTTTTTTTGAAGGGTATGGTGATGAGGATCTGATCGAGATTGGCCTTGTTGGTGCCGGCGAACTTCTTGACGCATTCATCGAAAATAAGGTCGACGAATTTATCAATAAGCAAAGGGATCAATGGCTGGCAAACAGTCTACCCTACATGATTGACAAAGCGGAAGTTTCAGCAGACGATATTATTCTGCTGAGCCAGATAAAAAAGCAGTCGCTTAGTCATTTTATACCAATGTTCACTGGAGTGCCTGAAATAATTCAGGCACTGCATGCGGAGATGGACCAGTTCTTCTCTTTACATAATCTTACTTTAAGTAAAGCACTTACTACAGTACTACGGGAAAAATTTCAGGAGGAGGCGGTTGTAAAAGAAAATGAAGCACGCCTGAGGCTGGCAATTCAGGCCGCAAATATTGGAACCTGGGATTACGATTTGCAGGCAGGGAAAATAATTGTTTCAGATCGCCTTCGTGAGATTTATGGCTTTGGGGCAGATGAAGAAATTTCCTACGGAAAGTTTGAAGAATGCTTTTTACCTGAAGAGCGAAAATCGTTCAGAGAGGGAATGGCGAAGTTGCTGGAATCGGATGAAATTCCTTCAACCTATTCTTCAGAATACAGGATCACCCGTGCGAGTGACGGCGAGGTGCGTTGGTTAAAAGCAGACGGTAAAGTACTACGTGATGAAAATGGCGTGTCGCATAGAATGATCGGAACCGTCATTGATGTTACAGACCGTAAAATCATGGAAACTTTGCTTAAAGAGCGAGAGTTTCAGTTTCGACAGCTGGCAGATTCGATGCCTCAGATGGCCTGGACAGCTTTACCAGATGGTACAATAACCTTTTTTAATGAAAAATGGATTGATTATACCGGACGTGACACATCCGGTATCACCTACAAATGGGGCAGCATCGTGCACCCTGACGATGCTGAACATAGCAAAATCGCCTGGGAAAATAGCCTTGCATCCGGAAAATCATATGAAGTGGAATATCGTCTGCGGAATGGCAGTACTGGTGAGTACCGATGGTTCCTCACCAGAGCGCTACCAGTGAGAAACAGCAATGGCGATGTACTAAAATGGTTTGGAACCTGTACAGATATCCACGATCAGAAGCTTGCAGAAGAATCACTTGAGATGCAGGCTCGTGTTCTCGAGAGTATGGAGGAAGGCGTTTCTATTTCTGATGAAAGCGGCTACATCATATTTACGAATGCTGCAGAAGACCGCATGTTCGGATATGAATCAAAGGAGCTTATCGGCAAGCATGTTTCTGAACAAAATGCCTACCCTCCCGAGGAAAACGACCGGATTGTCAACGACGTGATGCAGCAGTTGGAGCAAAAAGGAAGTTGGAGTGGTGAATGGCATAATATGAGGAAAGACGGAAGTACTTTTTATACGTTTAGCCATATAAGCACCCTGAACCTTGAAGACAAAAAGCTACTAGTCTGTGTGCAAAGAGATATCACTATGGAAAAAATTAATCAGGCGGCGCTTCTTGAAAGTGAGCAACGATTCCGCTCGCTTTCTGATCATGCGCCTATGTTTGTGTGGATGTCGGACGAGAATGGAAATCTTGTTTACTATAACAAAGAAGTACAGAAGTATGTGGGAGGCTTCGAGGATGAATTCCTGAAGCAAGGCTGGACCTCGATCACACATCAGGACGATGTGGAAAAACTAATGACTATCTACGAAAAATCACAGACTGATCCAGCACCATTTGAAATAGAGTGTAGGCTGAAGAACGCCTCTGGTGAATTTCGATGGATACTATTCAGAGGTGTACCACGATTTCAACAGGGAAAGTTTGCTGGTTTTACAGGTACCGGGTTAGACATAGACGATCAAAAAAGGATTAAAGACGAACTTGAAACTAAAGTAGAAGAAAGAACCAAAGAGCTTAGTGAATCTAATGCCAAGCTGGAAAGATCAAATCAGGAGCTCGAGCAATTTGCGTATGTAGCTTCTCATGACCTCCAGGAGCCGCTCAGGAAGATCAAGGCATTCGGGGATATACTGGAGAACCGTTTCGCAGAAGCGCTGGGTAAAGACGGGTCAGATATGATCGGAAGAATGCAGTCTGCTGCAGATCGAATGCGAATTCTCATTGAGGATTTGCTTTCATTCTCCAGGGTTTCCCGTGACCCCCAGCCGAAACAGATTGCCCTTGAGAATCTGGTAAAAGAAGTACTCCTTGATCTTGATGCAGTTATTCAGGATAAAAAGGCGAAAATCACGGTAAGTTCACTACCGGTAGTGGTTGGTGACGAGCTGCAGTTTAGACAATTGTTCCAGAACCTGATAAGCAATGCACTAAAGTTTAGTAGAGAAGGAATAACGCCTGAAATTTCGATCGCCTGCAGGACTGTCCAGGGAGCAGATTCTGGCCTCGAGGTTTCGGGTTCAGATAAAGCCAGGCAGTTCCATCTTCTGGAATTTACCGACAATGGAATAGGCTTTGAACAACAATATGCCGAGAAGATTTTCCAGGTCTTTCAGCGACTGCATGGAAGAATGGAATATCCCGGTTCGGGTGTAGGACTTTCGATTGTACAAAAAGTGGTGGAGAATCATAAAGGATATGTGACTGCACAGGGCACTCCTGGCGAAGGAGCAAAGTTTTCTATCTTAATCCCTGTGGAGTCTTCGCAAATTGGCTGACGGTTGAAAAGGTATGTTAGAACAGGAAATTCTTATTCATCTTGAGCAGGAACTAAGTGTCTATACTGATCAGGAAACACTAATACAGCAGTACCACCTTATACCCGGCGGTGATATTAACGTGGCTTTTGTATTGAATACAAACAGAGGCAACTTCTTCCTGAAAATGAACAGTAATGGCACTTCAGACCTGTTCCAGAAAGAGTACACCGGGCTAAAGTTTCTTCGTGCAGCTGAAAGTCTCTATCTACCAGACGCATACCGGTGCAGCGCTTTGGGGAGCCATACTTTTATCTTCATGGAGTATCTCGAAAAAGGGGAGCCGGCACCAGATTTCTGGAAGAACTTTGGTGAGCAACTCGCGATGCAACACCGCAATTCAGAGAAGGCTTTTGGCTTTTGGGAGCATAACTACATCGGGACACTTCCTCAGAGAAATAGTTATTGCAGCACCTGGAGGGAGTTCTATTCTGCTCACCGTGTGCTCCCAATGTTGCAACTCGCATTGGAGCAGGAACTTTGTTCCCTGGAGGACATAACGCTTGCAGAACAGATGTGCCAAAGGCTGGACGAGCTTCTCCCTGCGGAGCCTCCTGCCCTGCTCCATGGTGATCTTTGGAACGGCAATTTCATGTCGAAGTCCGACGGCCAGGTTGCAGTGTTTGACCCTGCTGTTTACTATGGTCATCGGGAAATGGATATTGCGATGACTCAGTTGTTTGGGGGATTCGATGATGCGTTCTATTATTTCTATAATGAAGTCTGGCCTCTGGAAGCTGGATGGAAAGACAGAATGGATATATCTCAACTGTATCCTCTACTCGTCCATCTTGTTCTGTTTGGCAGTGGCTATTACGACAGGGTGAGAAATATCCTTTTGAGGTATGGGTCTTAGGCAGCACCTCGATACGACTCCTATCAGTTATCTTTGTCCCCATTTATGAAGAGTTATAACATCCTCCTGCTGGGATCAGGCGGTCGTGAATCAGCGTTTGCATGGAAACTACGCCAGAGCAAGTATTGCAAAGAGTTATTTATTGCACCAGGAAATGCCGGTACGGCGCAGTATGGCACCAATCTGAATCTTGCTGTTACAGACCTCGAAGCAGTAAAGGAAGCCTGCATTGAAAACAACATTGACCTTTTGCTCCCGGGAGGAGAAGACTCTCTGGTGGCAGGGATCTATGACTACTTCAAAGCAGATGTGAAGTTAAAAAGGATAATAGTAGCGGGGCCTTCAAAGAACGGTGCGCAATTGGAAGGCAGCAAGGCTTTTGCCAAGGAATTTATGCAGCGGCATAACATACCTACTGCAGCCTACCGGGAATTTTCTGAAGAGAATTATGAAGAAGGTATTAGCTACCTTGACAACCACAGGCTGCCGGTAGTTTTGAAAGCAGACGGTCTTGCTGCTGGTAAGGGCGTTGTAATTGCTGAAACCAAAGAAGAAGCAATAGAAAGCTTTAGGTTGATGATTAAGGAGGCTCAGTTTGGAGATGCAAGTAAGAAAGTGGTGGTTGAGGAGTTTTTGACTGGAGTGGAATTGTCTGTTTTTGTCTTGACTGACGGAGCGCATTTTGTAGTGTTGCCAGAGGCAAAAGATTACAAGAGGATAGGAGAAGGCGACCGGGGACCAAATACCGGTGGTATGGGCGCAATTTCGCCTGTGCCGTTTGCGGATCAGGGCTTCATGACGAAGGTGAGGGAACGGATTATAGAACCCACGGTACGAGGACTAAAGGAAGAAGGCATCGTTTACCAGGGATTCATATTCTTTGGTCTTATTAGTGTGGACGGGGAGCCGTTTGTGATTGAGTATAACTGCAGGATGGGAGACCCAGAGACAGAGGTAGTGATGCCGCGGCTTGAGAATGACCTTGTGGAGTTACTCGTGGCAATGGAAGAGGGTAAACTCAATGAAGTAGAGATAAAGCATGATACCAGGGCTGCTTGTACGGTGATGCTGGTCTCGGAGGGATATCCTGGTGCATATGCCAAGGGGAAACCAATGCAGGGACTGGAGCAGGTAAAGAACAGTATTTTGTTTCACGCGGGCACGACAGTGCTTGAAGGAGAAACCTGTACCAACGGAGGCAGAGTGATAGCAATCACGTCAATGGGTGAGACTTTGGAGGAAGCGTTGAGCACCTCCTATAAGAACGCAGAAGAGGTGACCTATGAAGGAAAGTATTTCAGACGTGATATTGGATACGAGTTTAGATAGATAGTAATAAAGCAAAAGAAGTCGGTAAGAACAACTGTAACGCTCTGGTCATTGATCGGCGCGTTTTTGTATGAAAGCCATTGTGTAACGTAAAGGTTATGGGCCGGAGTTCTGCGGTAGCATGGAATAGTGTCGTTTCAATCTATTCTGGCGGGGCACGGGGAAGTTATGAAAAACAAAAACGCCCCAGATTTCTCTGAGGCGTTTGAATGAATATGGCTCCCGAAGGTTCGGGATACCTACTCTCCCGTCCCGCACGTGCGGGATTGTGCAGGATCATCAGGGGTAGGTATTCTTCGATTCTTTCTCGTGTATTAGGACGTGGTATAAAAACAAAAACGCCCCAGATTTCTCTGAGGCGTTTGAATGAATATGGCAGCTACCTACTCTCCCGCATTGTTGTGCAGTACCATCGGCCATGAGGGGCTTAACTTCTCTGTTCGGAATGGGAAGAGGTGAACAC
>JAFAAT010000130.1 GCA_023426425.1 Bacteroidota bacterium
AAGAGCGGGGTTGACAACTGATAATTGGCCAAACGCCGGGGTAAAGCCGACTAAAAGCCGACCAAAAGCCGAGGTAAAGCCGACCAAAAGCCGACCGGCAGCTTTCCGGTACGCCTCCTAAACTCCTCTTTTGCCAGCTATCTTCCATTGAATTTCGAACCTGCAACAATTGGTTTTTGATTGTTTGCACCCACCCTTAAGGTAAGATAAAGCCGAGATTAAGGCGTTATGAAGGCGCTATGAAGGCGTGAAAATACCGAGAATGGTTTTTTGATAATTGTCAATTGTCAATTGTCAATTGTTAATGGGGGGAGCTTTAAATACAGTGTAGGTATGGGTAAGTGCCTGCCGACTGAAAAACATTGCTCTGCGGAATATTTTCCGGGCCTCCGAAAGGAATCGACAGCGGAAAAACTATTTTTGCTTTCAGGGTGAATCTATGAGATGTTATTACCGGTTTTTGCGCTTCGTGTTGCTGATTGCTGTTACCATCGCTGCCTGGCCTTTACAGGCACAGCCACAGCCTGAAGCGTACGGTATCAGTAATTTCCCCGATAGTGCCCGGCTTGCTCCTGCTGCGTCCCGAATGCTGGACAGCATGCTCAATCACCACCCCCAGCTCAGCAATAAGACAATTGTCTACGCTGTTACCGAAACCCGCTATTTTGCCGACCGGACGGTAGACTTCTATCTCCTTATGCTGCTTGTGCTCATGTTGGGCGCCATCCGTGTTATGGATCCCAAGTACTTTCAAACGCTTTGGCACGCGTTTCAGAATCCTACCCAGAGCACACGTTCCCTTAAGGACAAGCTCCGCCCGGCGTCCTTTTCCAACTTCCTCATGAATGTGTTCTTCACCATCTCCATTGCCGCCTATCTTTTTTATGTGGTTCGCAACTTTACCCCCCAACGACCAGGCAATCTTTCACCGTCTTTATTGATACTGATGTTGATAGGAGGGATGATGTTGGTGTATACAGGGAAATACCTGGCGATAAAATTCAGCGGCTGGGCCTTCAGGGTGGAGGGCATCACAGAGCATTACCTGTTCAATGTTTTCCTCATAAATAAGATCATGGCAATGATCTTACTACCCTTTATAGTGCTGATTGCATTCGCTGATCCTACCATTGCCCAGCCAGCCCTTATAGTGTCATTAATCATAATATTGATTTTGTTTGTCAATAGGTATTTACGCTCCTGGCAGGTCTTCGGATCGTTTTTCCAATACAGTAAATTTCATTTTTTTACGTACCTTTGCGCCTCAGAATTATTGCCTCTGGCAGTGTTGATGAAGTTGTTGGTACGTGGGCTCCTGTATTAGTCAGTCAGTTATGCGTCCCAGCATTATTAACCCTTAAACAACTGTTTTTCGACCCCATATGGCTAAAGCTGCTCGTGTGCCAAGCAAAGAAACTGAGAAGAAAGAGGTAAAAGTCAACAGTATACTCATCACTCAGCCACGTCCTGAAACGGATAAATCCCCTTATTTCGAACTTGCCAGAAAATACAATCTTACACTTGAATTCCACCCCTTCATCAGGGTTGAAGGTCTGAGTGGCAAGGATTTCCGAAAGCAACGCGTTGACATAACCGAATATTCTGCGATCATATTCACGAGCCGTAATGCTGTAGACCATTTTTTTCGCATCTGTGAGGAATTGAAGGTTAAGGTCTCTCAGGAGATGAAATATTTCTGTCTCACTGAGGCCGTGGCGCTTTATCTTCAGAAGTTTATCCTCTACCGCAAGAGAAAGGTTTTCTATTCTGCAGATGGATCCACTGACGGCTTGCTCGAGATCATCGGAAAGCATAAAAACAACGAAAAGTTTATTCTGCCAGCATCCGATACAGGAAAGAACGACATTAAGGACTTCCTGGTGCAGCACAATGCCAGCTTCACAGAGGCCACTCTTTATAAGACTGTATCCAACGATATTTCACCGATCATGAAAGATGCCTATGACATGATCGTCTTTTTCAGCCCCTTTAGTGTCCAGACCTTATTTGAACACAATCCTTTGTTCAAGCAGAATGGTACTATGATCGGGGCGTTTGGGCCAACTACCTCCAAAGCTGTAGAAGAATCAGGTTTAAGGCTGGATATAAAAGCGCCAGCTCCCAATGCACCCTCCATGGTGTCTGCACTTGAGATGTTCCTGCAGGAGAAGCTTAAATAGACCTTTAAGGCATAAAGAGAAAAGGCTGTCGCGTCGCGACAGCCTTTTCTCTTTGATAGTGCTATTCAGTTCTACCAGTTTTTTTTTTCAGAACATTTGGAGAGTACAGTGTTTTTTATTTCCTGATCCTTATATTTGTTTTTGACCGGCTTTGTTGCAAGGTCAGAAACCCAGTGAGAGAGGAGAGTGTTTCGGCGTCCCTGATAACAGGTGTACCAGAGAATTTTCCTAATGGTAAAGTGCTGAGATTCTTAAACAAATTTTTTTTTGGACTTGCATTTTTGGAAAAATCTTTAAATATTGTGAGCCAGTTTCCGAATAAGCTAAATTCTGAAACGAAAAAAATACTTTTATTTGCCTAAACGCAAAAAAAACAACAACAACAGTAGTATGAAACAACTTTCCCTGAAGATCTCGGCTGTAGCGTTGATAGCAATGGTTGCAAGCTGCGGAAGACCGGGTACCGGAGGTCAGTTAGTTGGTGCTCCCAACAACATGAACTATAGGGCACCTGTACCGCTTGGAATGGTGTATGTTCCATCAGGAGTTTTAAAACTAGGCGCAAGCGATGAGGATGTTCGCGGAAGAAATGATGCAATGATCCGTACCGTACAGATGACTGGTTTCTACATGGATGCCACTGAAATTTCCAATGCAGAGTACCGTCAGTTTACCAATAGCGTTCGTGACTCCGTAGCCCACACAATCCTTGGCGACTTTATTGACGATCCCGATGGCGGTCAGCGTATTGACTACAGCAGGAGGATCAACTACAATGACGTAGATGTTCAGGACCAACTCGCAGGCCTTTACATTCCTGCTGAGCAATCAGGTTGGGGACAAAGGGAATTCGATTACAGTAAGCTTACCTACACTTACGAAACTTTCGATTATGAGGAAGCAGTAGCAAACCCTGACCAGCCTCGTACAAACTTCGTTCGCAGATATACAGTTCCTGTCTATCCGGATACTACGGTTTGGATGCGCCAGTTCTCGTATGCATACAACGAGCCAATCGCAATGCAGTACAACTGGTTCCCTGCCTTCAACAACTATCCGGTAGTTGGTGTGGATTATTTCCAGGCTCAGGCTTTCTCCAACTGGCGTACAAACCTGTGGAGAGCAGAAAGAGAGCGCAACAGACAATTTTTTGAAGGTGATTTCCGTTTACCTAATGAGATCCAGTGGGAATGGGCTGCACGCGGTGGTCGTCAGGAGTCTCCATATCCATGGGGTGGACCTTACCTGGTAAACAAAAAAGGTTGTTACCTGGCTAACTTCAAACCTCAGCGTGGAAACTATGCTGCCGACGGAGGACTCTATACAGTTCCTGTTGACCGCTACTGGCCTAATGACTATGGTCTCTATAATATGTCAGGTAACGTGGCTGAGTGGACTTCATCAACTTACTTCGGAACTGCCTACTCTACTGTTTCAGATCTGAATCCGGAAATCAATTACCGTCTCCGTGAGAACGATCCTCAGTGGATGCGCAGAAAAGTGGTGCGCGGTGGTAGCTGGAGAGATGTGGCATACTTCCTTCAGGTAGGCACCCGTGACTGGGAATATGCAGATACAGCCAAAGCTTATATCGGCTTCCGCTGCATCTACCAGGCAATTGCACCAGCTTTAACAAATAGCCCTGCACGCTAAAAACTAGAATTGTCATAACTTTAAGTCTAACAGTAAAAAGTAAATACAAATAACATGAATTCAATAGCGCTGTTTTTTGAGACCAAGCAGGGTAAGTATATCAAAAACCTTATCATTGGTCTGGGTGCCTCTGTAGTATTATTGGGCGCATTATTCAAAATTCAACACTGGCAGGGCGCCGGTATCATGCTTACCGTAGGGATGCTTACAGAAGCATTGATCTTCGCTATGCTGGGTCTGCTTCCACCTCATAAGGATTACTACTGGGAGCGTTACTATCCAAA
>JAFAAT010000187.1 GCA_023426425.1 Bacteroidota bacterium
TCATATGACCCACAGCTAAAGCTAAGCCTATCTGGATAAGGGGGCATGCTTTACAAAACCCGAAGAAAAAAGCTCCAAACCCGCGCCAGTATGGAGCCAGTTCTGCATTTTCAAATTTAACCGGACAGCAATAATTGTTAATTGTCAATTGTCAATTGGGGGGCTGGAACGGCTTAGAAACGCCTTTGGTACGGTGTAAGGACGGAGTTGATAATTGTTAATTGTCAATTGTCAATTGTTAATTGTTAATTGGGGGGGGGGTGGAAACGCCTTTGGTACGGGGTTGGAACGGAGTAAGAAGCAAGTAAGAGCGGAGTAACAACGGAGTAAGAACGGAGTAAGAGCGGAGTAAGAACAGAATTGATAATTGATAATTGATAATTGATAATTGATAATTGATAGTTGATAATTGATAATTGTAGTCAAACACCGAGGTAAAGCCGACTAAGGGCTGGTGGAGAACTGGAAATTTCCTGCGAAGTGTGCTAAATACTATTTTCCCAGATCTTCCCGCTTGAGGCCACTTTGACGTAGGATCGAAGGGAGGGTACCCGTCTTGAGTTCAGGATGGTTAGGAACGGGAACAGTGACCGTCGCACCAGCAACTCGCTTCTGCATAATTATGTGACTACCCTTTTGCCTGACAACGGCAAAACCGTGACGTTCTAAAAATCTACATACTGCCGTACCGGACAGTACCGGCAGTTTCTTCATGCGGCGCGATCTACTTCTATTTCTATAACAATAAACTCCCGTGCGAGGCGCTCAGCAATCTCGCTATCATCTGCCATTTCCAGAAATAACTCGACTGCCTCCTTAAGGTTAGCGCTGGCCTCAGCAATCGTATCACCCTGGCTTGCTATATCGAGCTCAGGACATAGTGCTACATACCCCTCGCCCTCTTTCTCGATGATTGCTGTGAATCGCTGTTTCGCCATAGAACCTAATTTACGCAAAAATAGCGAATCATTGAATTGTTCCATATTGATAAATTTTTGCGCGCGTTGTGGGGGAACCCTTCCAGCATCGTCTCTACGGCGGGCGGTCCGGAGGGTCTTGGTGCTGAATGGTATCTTCGCACCTCAATTAAACTTTCAATCCCGTGCACCTTGCTATTTTGATTGCTATTTGCGTTTTCCTTTTCCCAATGAGTACACCTGCGAAAGGAAACGATGGCCGAAAGCCCAAACAGCTGATTGTTGGTTACATTACTGATTCACAGAAACCTATTCAGGCAGTAACATACAGTATGCCCTACCCCGTGTCTGAGATTGAAAGCGATACATCGCAGAATCTTATCCTTGTGTTGCGAAACAGCAGGGGGAGCAAAGGCAGAATATTGTCGCTGAACCCAGGGAAGCAAACCGTTAATTGGGAAAAGAAGATTACAGACTTCGGCATCAAGTTTACGAAAGACCTGATGCTTTACCAGATGGCAGAAAGCACAAAGGTGCTGAATAAGCATACCGGAGCCTTTATGTATGGCACAACTCTCAAGATGAAGATTGTGGATAAAAACGCAAACACTGCGCTCACTGATGCTGACGAGTATATGAACATTGCTACTAAGCAGATTCTCTGGCAAGAGAAGCTAAACCTGAAGCGGCAGTGGTCGGATAGGAAATGGCTCAATGACACTACGCTGTTGATTGCATCTGAAGGATTGTACATGCTAGGAGTAAGGGACGGGTCGCACTGGCACTACAAAATGGAAACCGGCAAAGTGAATACGGAATTGATAGTGGCGGCGGGTCTGTCATTTGCTTTGTTTGGTGCAGTAACATTACCATTCGTCATGGCCAGCGACTTCAGTACTGATCTGTCTTCCAATATCGTTGTTGACACTACCTCAGGACGGATATTCTACTCTTCGTATGCCTGGACGGTTGCGTTAGATTTGGACGGCAGGGAAATCTGGGCCCGTCCTATGAATCGTGGAGAAACCAGCAGGTCTTACATCTGGAAAGACGGTGAGTGCCTCATGCACATCAACCTGGGCTATTCAGATTATACAGGCAGTGTGATTGAAGGAGAACCATTCATCGCAGCCTACAATACTGCAACAGGGGCTGCTTTCTATAAATTCAGACCTAATAATAAGGGAGTCGTCAGCTCGTTCCAGAGCTCCGGCAGCCGGACACTTCTGAAGTATGGCAGCAGTTTACTTCTTTATGACCACTATACCGGGCAACAAATTGCCGAGAAAGAACTGGACAGGAAAACCGACAGGAAAAACCCTTTGGAGGTCGTAGATGGCGGGTATTACTATCTGCGCACTGCGGATAGCAACTTCTATGCGCTGAAGGAGATAGAGGCTAACAGGTTTTTTGTTTCGGATTCGGCTGCTGTGAATAGCCTAAATGAAGATCTGGCGACTGTAAACACCCGGAAGCAAGCAGACTGCTGGACATTAGCGGTGTCCGATAATGATTTGCTCTTTCTAAGAAAAGGAGACCAAATAGCCGTGGTGAGAGACGATAGGGCGATTGCGTTTCTGACGATGAAGGGCAGTCTGGCCATTGAGCGTAATCAACTACTCGTTCACTCTCCGGAGCAGGTTACAGTGCTTCCATTAAGTGAGTTCGCGGAGTAGAGAGTAGCATATCAAGTCTTCGTTTAGGTGGCTGTTGGCGTTGGCACTGCAGTGGCGAAGGCGAAGGCTAGTGGGACAAGAGGGACGAGTGCGACGGAGTGACAAGGGACGAGTGGGACGAGAGTGACGAATGGGACTAGAGCGGGACAAGGGACAGTAGGACAAGGGACAGTGGGGCGGTGGGACGGTGGGACGAGGGACAAGAGGCGTGGTGATGGTTAGTGTAGAATTGTGCTGTTGCGTTACAGCATGGCTAATCTGATCTGGAGACGTTGTGTTCAGCGTCTTTTTTTCGTTTATTGGAGACGTAGCGTGCTACGTCTATACGGCGACTCATTTGGGGAGAGGTTGCGTGCAACGTCTTTCTTCTCTCTGGTATGGGAGACGTAGCATGCTACGTCTCTACGGGTAGATTCCTTAATCGTTGGTTAACCGGTTGCAAAGCCAGCGTTAACCAGGCCAATTTGCTTGTCAGGTCTCCAACGCCGCCGCACCTTTACATCATCAAACGAAACAAACACAAAAACAAAACAACTCAAAAACAAACGTTATGAAGAAGATCATCATCATCGCAGCAGCTTTCATCGGATTCACTACAGCCGCTAATGCTCAGAACACTCAAAACGCTTCTGCCAACGCAAGCCAGACTGTACAACTCCAACTGAGCAATGCGCTGGAAATCTCTTTCACCTCTAACAACAACGCTACAGGATCTACAGTGAGCCTTCCTTTCTCAGCAGTAGCACATTATGCTAACGGTGTAGAAAGTACTGAGCAGGAACTAAAAGTTCGTTCTAACAAGAACTTCACTGTAACTGTAAAGACTAACAACGCAAACTTCACTTTCTCTAATGGTGGTTCGGTTTCTTCTTCTAACATGCCTGTATCTGTTCTTGGTCTTGCCCTGACTGACAACAGCACCGGCGGACAGGTTGGACAAGGTTTCTCTGCCTCTACATACAAGTCACTTTCTAATAGCGCTCAAAGCCTGATCACCAACGCAAACAACGGTGGCAACCAGACCTTCGCTGTAAAGTACAAAGCAACACCAGGTTTTGCTTACCCTGCAGGCACCTATACTACAGATGTAGTCTACACTGCTACGCAGCAATAATCCCGGATCTTTTTCATCCTCATAAACCAGAAGAGCCCTTGCGAGGGGCTCTTTTTTGTTTAGTGGCGAGGAAATACGATGACCCAAGGGATCATTTGAAACGTTGGAAAAAAACTTATCAAAAACTCCAGTTAATCAGGGGTAGTTTGCGTTTCTCGTTTACGTTCCAGAGGCCGACTTGCAGCCCGCGTGTATCACTACTCTGATTCAGCAGCCCGAATTGGACGCCCCTCATCCGCTGTGCCTGATTACCAAAACCAAATTGTAATCCTGACATTTCGTAGGCGCTATTGATGATTGCTAATTGCAATCCGTTGTGTTCCTGAGAGAAGTTCATAACGAAAGCTGCAGAAATGCCATTTATGCGGCGATGTATGTGTAACATACCACCAAGGGATAGACCTTGCACATCGCAGTGACAGACACTTCCGGTAGTCGCAAGTTGAATGCCGTTGACCTGGTCGGTACCTGCTTCGGACATAGCCGTGGTGAAGCCATCATTGTCTCCCGCAACAGGAGACTCAGGAATCATGAGACCCGCAAGACCAAGCCCAATCAGTTCGATTTTCAGACCGTTGGTCGTAGTGTTCTTTTGAGAAACTGTACTGAAAAAGCCCAACGACACGCCATAGATGTCGACGTTCCTCTGGTGAAACGTCCAAAGCGGAAAACGGATCTTTTGTTTTTGGGCAAAGCCTGATGTGCTCGTTGATAGCGCTACGGTTAGAAATATTAGTGGAAGATAGAGACTACGCATAGCTGAAGATAAGCGATCCTGATTTGTAACATGTTACGACTTTTTTACAAAGGCATTACCAGGCAAATACCAGAAAACATTATTTTTAGTTCTAAAGCAGCGTCATGAAGGGAATACTAACTGCACTTGCCATGTTTTTTACTCTGTCGCTTATGGCGCAGAGCTGGTGCCCTCCGGGTGCTGAGTGGACGTATCGGCAGTTCAGCACGTCCGGTCCGGGATATCTAAAGCTGATTTATGAGAGAGATACTGTAGTCCTGTCGAGGGCGTGTAAGATGTTGTCAGGTGAACTTGCCTATACAATGGCTCCTACATTTTCTGTCAGGTACACTACACCTGTGGATCCGGTATTCACTTATGAGGAGAATGACACCGTCTATGCATTGGTGAATCACGTGTTCCGGCCTATCTACTTTTTCAATGCGCAGAAAGGGGACACGCTGATCACCTATAACCCAGTTCAGTCCTGTGATACGATGATTTACCAGGTTGTGGATTCAATAGGGACAACGGTAATTAATTCCCAGGTACTGCGTTTCTACATCACGAGCCAGATCAATGGCCTTAGCTCCGTATACTATAACACGCAAATGTTTGTGGAGCAAATTGGTGCAGTTAATAATCACATGGTTCCCTACTATACTTGCTTTCCCGACCTGGAGGCTTATTCTCTACGCTGCTACAGCGACAGTGGCTTTTCTCTTTATCAGACACAGCCACCAGTACCTTGTGATTTCCTGCACACACATACTGGAGCAATTTCTGCACCGCGATTTTCAATCGCTCCAAACCCTACGACAGGGATAATTCGGATCAAAGCAACATCAGGTGAAAAACCTGAGGCGGCAGAAGTTTTTGACCCTACGGGTCGTAGTCTGAGATATATTCTGTTGAAGGAAGCAGAGTTTGATGTAGACATCTCAGATCTTCCGCCGGGGTTTTATTTCCTTCAACTGAAGCTCTCCGATGAACGTAGGTACGTGGAGAAGGTCTTCAAACAATAACGCACATCAGAAGGAGCAGGCGACTAGTAGTTTGTACTTCTTACCTCTACAAGCTTTAGTTCCAGAGGGTAGCTGAGACTACCATTTCCAGACTGGCCGTAGACCGCCATGGTACTGTCGGCCTGGGTTTCTGTTCTACTGTTGGCGCTGCTGGTGGTGAAAGCCAGGAGCGATAACAGTGCGACAAATGTCCATACAATTGCGGCCAATATTCTTGCGCTGAATAGTCTGTGTTCCTGAGGATTGGTGGATGTGATTTGCATTGTTTGCAGTTTTATTTTACAAACGTACAGTGGTGGAGGCTTTGGGGGTAAATACTATTCGGAGAATGGCCGGGGGAGCGTCGGTAAGCGGAGGGGTTCTGTCGGTGAAAGGTAATTGTCAATTGTTAATTGTCAATTGTTAATTCCAACAATTGCGAAAACGAAGCGGGGGAGAGAGAATACGAGTAAAAGAACGAGTGCGGCTACTAAACGCAAAAAAGCGGCAGTGTGGACTGCCGCTTTATAAGAATTACTAGTTATTAATTATCCGAAGGCGTAGACTCTTTCTTCCTCGCCTGCTGATCTATCGTGAAGACAATCTTTTTTTCTTCTTCACTATAATCAGCCGTAACCTTATCGCCTTCTTTGATCTGCTGATTCAAAATCTCCTCTGCCAAAGGATCCTCCAGGTATTTCTGGATCGCCCTGTGGAGCGGACGTGCACCAAACTGCTGATCATATCCCTTCTCAGAAATGAACTTCTTCGCAGAATCCGTAAGCACCAGATCAAATCCAAGTGTATTCAGGCGCTTCATCACATCCTTCATTATGATGTCAATGATCAGGTTGATATGGCTCTGGTCAAGTGAATTGAAGATCACCACATCATCGATACGGTTCAGGAACTCCGGAGAGAACGTACGCTTCAGCGCTTTTTCGATGATACCGCGGCTCACTTCCTCGCTTGCGCTCGTAGTAGCACTGGTAGCAAATCCTACACCTGTACCAAAGTCCTTCAACTGGCGTACACCGATGTTCGAAGTCATAATGATCAGTGTGTTCTTGAAGTCTACCTTGCGGCCCAGCCCATCTGTTAGCTGACCATCATCCAATACTTGTAGCAGGATGTTGAAGATATCAGGATGCGCTTTCTCAATTTCGTCAAGCAGCACCACCGAATAGGGTTTGCGACGCACTTTCTCAGTAAGCTGTCCACCTTCTTCATAACCCACATATCCCGGAGGGGCACCAATCAGGCGGCTGAGAGAGAATTTTTCCATGTACTCACTCATGTCTACCCTGATCAGGGCTTCTTCACTGTCGAACATGTAGCGGGCCAAAGCACGTGCAAGCTCAGTCTTACCCACACCTGTTGGTCCCAGGAAGATGAATGAACCAATCGGCTTCTTAGGATCTTTCAATCCCACTCTGTTACGCTGTATGGCTTTCACCACCTTTACGATAGCTTCGTCCTGGCCTACAACAGCACCTTTCAGATCATCACCCATTCTACGCAGCTTCTGGCTCTCTGCCTCCACCATCCGCATCACCGGGATACCTGTCATCATGCTGATTACTTCTGCGATATCTTCCTCATGGATCGGGTAGCGCTTGTTCTTAGCTTCTTCTTCCCATTCCACTTTTGCCCTTTCGAGTTCCTCACCAAGGCGCTTTTCTTTATCACGCAAAGCTGCGGCTTCTTCAAAACGCTGGCTCTTTACTACTTTATTCTTTTCCTGCTTGATATCCTCGATCTTCTTCTCCAGCTCCAGGATGTTTTCAGGTACATTGATGTTCTTCAGGTGAACACGCGCACCAACTTCATCCATCACGTCTATAGCTTTATCCGGAAGCAGACGATCTGTCATATAGCGATCGCTAAGCTTCACGCAGGCATCGATAGCATCCTGATCGTAAGCAACATTGTGGAACTCTTCGTACTTCGATTGAATGTTGTTCAGAATAGTGATGGTTTCTTCCACGCTTGGTGGTTCCACCAGTACCTTCTGAAACCTGCGGTCCAGTGCACCATCTTTCTCGATGTACATACGGTATTCATCAAGAGTAGATGCACCGATGCATTGAAGATCTCCACGTGCCAGTGCAGGCTTGAAGATATTCGAAGCATCCAGTGAACCGGAAGCACCACCAGCACCCACTATTGTGTGTATCTCATCGATGAAAAGGATCACATCCCTGTTCTTCTCCAGTTCATTCATGATCGCTTTCATCCGCTCTTCAAACTGTCCGCGGTATTTGGTACCAGCTACCAGTGCGGCGAGGTCAAGGCTGATCACACGCTTATCAAACAATACGCGGGAAACTTTCCTTTGTACAATCCTCAGTGCAAGTCCTTCGACAATAGCAGTTTTACCTACACCAGGCTCTCCAATCAATATCGGATTGTTTTTCTTTCTGCGGGAAAGAATTTGAGACACACGCTCAATTTCTTCCTCCCTTCCGACGATGGGGTCTAAATTCCCCATTTCCGCCAGTTTAGTTATGTCCCTTCCGAAATTATCGAGAACCGGAGTCTTAGATTTCACGTTTCCGGCAGGGCGGCGCTGTTGAAACTGACGACGTTCGTCATCTTCTTCAAACTCTTCGCCCGGGTCTGAACCATAATCAGCAGAAGGGCCTTCACCCTGCATAATCCCTAGTTCGGCCTTAAAACGTTCATAGTCAACATCATATTGATGAAGTATTTGTGTCGCCACATTCTCCTTGTTCTTAAGAATTGACAGCATCAGATGCTCAGTTTCCACGGTTGGGCTTTTCAGCGCTTTTGCTTCCAGCACCGTAATCCGGATAACCTTCTCCGCCTGCTTTGTCAGCGGAAGGCTGTTGATATTAGCAAGGGGCTTGTTCCCTTTGTCCTTAATAGCCAGTTCAAGCTCTTTTCGCAAGTCAAACAGATCGACCTGCATACTTTGTAACACCCGCACTGCCAGTCCGTCGCCTTCGCGAATAAGACCCAGGAGCAAGTGTTCGGTGCCAATGAAATCATTACCCAGCCTGAGGGCTTCCTCGCGGCTGTATGAGATGATTTCTTTAACTTTCGGTGAGAAATTAGAATCCATTATTCCGTTCCTTGTTTTAGTATTAAAGTTATCAAATCTGAGGGTGGTTCTGCATTGCGATTGACTATATCAGTATTAGTTTTGTTCCGCTTTCTGTCGCCCTAATCGAATATACAAAAGAAGTGGTCGAGAAATAGTGGTATTTTGATAAAGCTGATAAATTAACAACAAGTATTACACCATCTGCAATAATGGAATTCAAAATTGATACCAAACCTACTTACGCAGTCATCACCCCAGTGTCAAATGAACTAAATGCTAAAATGACAGAGGCGCTTCGCCAAAAATGGAGAGAATTGCAACAAAGCGGCAGTGGCAACCTCATTGTCGATTTGCACAACTTCATTTCTGTAGACGAATCTACTCTTAGCACACTGGAAGACCTGCACGAAGAAATATATGGAGAACAACAATCGCTCGTTTTCACAGGACTGCAGGAAGAGGTGCTTGAGGTATTCAAGGCAACAGAAGCCTACGAACGCCTGAATATTGCACCCACACTCATTGAAGCTATAGACATAGTGAGCATGGAGATACTGGAACGTGATTTGTTTAATGAAGAATCTTAGTCTTGAAGCCTTAAACCAGTTCACCAACTCACCTGAATGAAAGTTACCATCCTCGGAAATAATTCAGCCCTGCCAGCTTTCGGCAGGCACCCCACTGCCCAGGTGGTATCCGTCTATGGTGAGGTTCTCCTCCTGGATTGCGGTGAGGGTGCACAGATCCAGATGCAACGCTATGGCCTAAAA
This sequence comes from Bacteroidota bacterium, assembly GCA_023426425.1. GTDB lineage: Bacteria > Bacteroidota > Bacteroidia > Chitinophagales > Chitinophagaceae > JAFIGV01. The sequence continues at coordinate 9,285 of JAFAAT010000187.1, forward strand.
TGGCGAAAGATGCAACATATCTTCATCAGCCATCTCCATGGCGACCATTATTTCGGGCTGCCCGGTCTCATTAACAGCATGAGTCTTTTGGGAAGAACACTTCCACTACACCTGTATGCACCAGCACCGTTGGAGGGCATCATCCAACAGATGCTCCAGGTTGCCGACACAGAACTTTGTTACCCCTTTCATTTCCATCCACTGAAGGAAAACATCGCAGAACTGCTGGTAGAGAATGACTCCTTTTCAGTGCGGTCTTTCCCGGTAGAACACCGGATAGCCTGTCATGGCTTCCTTATCGAACGTAAAACAAAAGGCCGCAAGCTCCTGCCAGATCAGTGCAGGGCTTACGAGATCCCCGCCTACTTCTACGATCGGCTCAAAAAAGGTGAAGATTACGAACGCTCCGACGGAACAGTGATCAAAAATGAGTTGGTCACCGAAGAAGGTCCTTCACCCAAAAAGTATGCTTATTGCGCCGACACGCTATTTACAGATTCATTCCTGCCCCACATAATGGATGCAGATGCCATCTATCATGAGGCAACCTATCTCAACCTGGATGCCGAAAAGGCGGCTGCCAGGTTCCACAGCACAGCCAAACAGGCAGCTCAGCTGGCCAGAATGGCGAATGCAAAGTTATTGCTCCTCGGCCATTTCTCTTCCAAATATCGCGACCTCCAGCCATTTAGCGACGAAGCCAGGGAGATCTTTCCCAATGTTCAGGTAACACAGGAAGGTGTCACGTATATGGTTTAAAAACCACAGCCAGCACATAGATATACGCAGAGACAATCATATAACGCGACAATCCCGTTGGACACGGTGCCGCCTGACCAGTGTTGCGTAAATGTTGCTACAGAGCGGTTGTCCCGCACGGCGGGACAGCACGGTGCGAGGCAGAACCCGAATTGACACAAAAGGGTAGCGCCTGGCGGAGCATGACCAGTGTTGCGTAAACGATTGCTACAGAGCGGTTGCTCTTACCAGTCCAGGGCTGAAGCCCAAGAATGAAAACAAGGCGATTAAGGGTAGCGGGGGGGGGGTGAAAGGTGGGGCTAAATCCCCTGCGGGACTAGAGCCTGACCCCGGGCTGAAGCCCGGGGCTATTGGTCTTTTGCTTTGATGCTACAAGCCACTGATGCAAAGTCCAACTGAGTATGGTGTCACCTCTGGTCCCATACCAGCGCGGAAAAGTTGGTTGAGGTTATAAGTGCCGAGTAGCGTGAAATTTCCCCAACCAAGTCTCACAGTTCCCGCAAAACGCCAGTTCTCCAGATATCTTTTAGTGTTTACTTTCTCCACCACTTTCACACCTTCCACATCTCTCCTGCTCTTGGTATGTGCGCCAACAAGCGTACCCACGCGCAGGCCCAAAGCTGCTTTGAAGCCACGATTCCTGTTTTCCTTGTTACCAAAAAACCTCAGCTCGAAAGGAGCTTCCAGGTAGGCAGTGGTCAGCTTAAACTTTTTATAGGGATGTTGCTCAGGGATAAACCTTGCTTCGGTACCCAGCGCCCCTGTATCTGTAAGGATGATCTGCTGATCGCCGAAATAGATATTCGATGTCCCAATTCCCACACCAGCAGCGAAACTGAAGTTTGACTTGCCCAGCGGCCAGTCATAGCAGATATAGCCGTTAAAGCCACGGCCCAGACCGGTCGTATTAATGGAATCCGGCGTATTGGTCCACCCCTCGTATGTAAACTGGAGCATTACAAAATCGCGGGAAGGTTTGGAGATACTGCTTTTCTCAGTGCTGCCCGACCTGTCTACATCCTGTGCCCACATCTGAAATGAAGAAACGAGAAATACCGCCAGGAGGGCTAAACGTTGGTGCATATGTGTCAATTAGAGCGCAAACCTACATGAAAAAGTTTATTTAGTTAAAGCGCTAAAGCCATCCGGACCACACAATGAAAGGTTAATATTTGTGGTGTTTGCCCGCTTGCAACTTCCGTTGCACCTGCCTGCAACACTCCAAATGGCCCAATTTTACTAGCTCTACAAGAAAATAATACACATGAAAGCCTTCATATGTTTACTACTCACGATAGTCCTCGGGTTCGGCAAATTACAGGCTCAGATGCAGGTCGGCACCCCAATTCCTCCCTTTCTTCTCGCAAAACCAGGTGGTGGCACCTTCAGCAATATTCACCTGACACACGGTACACCTGTTATTGTGATGATATTCAACCCTGATTGTCCCGGTTGCCTTCAGCTGATTACAGATATCAAAGCTGGTAGCGACAAGCTTTCGAATGCACAGCTTCTATTGGTCACCGAAGGGAAGAACAAAGACATGCTTCAGGCTTTTATTGACCGGGCAGCCATTGGAAATGATCCTCTCTTCCAGAACATCGGTGCCGACAAGGGCCGCTTTATTCCCTCGGTGTATTCAAGTGGTGAACTTCCTTACCTGATGATCTATGACAACAATCACAGGCTTATCCGAATCCTGAGCGGGAATATATCCCTGGATACCCTGGGCAGCTACTTGAGGTAATTCACGCATTTTCCCCATCGTCTCCGCGTCAATTGGGCGCGCTGAGAATCACGGCTTATATTTGACCATGATTCTGTCAGACACACGCATACTGCAAGAAATTGAGAAGGGAACCATCAAGATCGAACCTTACAGCAGGGAATGTCTTGGTAGCAATAGCTATGACGTGCATCTGGGTGCTACCCTCGCCACCTACAAGGAACATATTCTCGACGCAAAAAAGCATAACACCATAGAAT
>JAFAAT010000196.1 GCA_023426425.1 Bacteroidota bacterium
CAAACAGCAGCATCACTACCACCTGGACAGGTAACTACTGGTCTATGACCTTCCCTGTCAGTGCATTCTCAGGATTCTTTATCCACTCAGGTAACACACCTCTGGAAATCGACCTGAAGAGCATCACGGCTGCCAACTTCGGTGCACGCAATCGCGTGGACTGGATGACTGCTAAGGAAGATGCAGGCGATTACTTCATCCTAGAAAGAAGTGCCGATAGCCGCAACTTCACAGAGCTTGCTACTGTGAATGGTCGTGGAACTGCATCCAGCTACAGCTACTGGGATGAGCAGCCAATCACTGGCAAGAACTACTACAGGTTGAAGATGATGGATGGTGCTGGAAGGTTCAGCTACTCACAGACAGTAACTGCTGTAATGAACGGCAATGGCGCGTTTGCTGTAGAAGCTTATCCAAATCCAGTATCTGATCTGCTCACTGTAGAACTCTATGGCGAAGCCGGAAACAATGCGACTATCACAATTGCAGATGTAACTGGTAAAACCATCAGAGTGGTGAATGTCACCGACAGCAAGACTGTGATCAACATGGGCGGACTCGCTCAGGGCATGTACCTGGTGAAATACGCCGATGATCTCAGGACAGAGACGCTGAAGGTGAATAAGCACTAACACAGATTCTCGTCAATTTCTCCAAGGAGCTGCTTCACCGCAGCTCCTTTGTTGTTTTCCGGCCATTCCAGCCGCATCCTGTACCGGTCTGCTGTCAATTTGCCCATCGAAGTTTAAGCATCCCAACGTACTCCGAATTCATTCATGCCTTTGTACTTATCTGTGCCTTACTTATCTCTTACCTCACTCCCAGCTTTTTCGGAAGCTGGACTTACTGATTAACCAGACCTCCCCTATCCCTGTCTTTTCCTCTTCCTAACATGCCCGGAACCCGTAGATATAAACGTCCAATAACATGTGTTTAGGCTGCCAACGAGCCATATCACTGCATTATTGTATAATCATTATCTATACCTTATAGAAAAAATCTATTGGACACAACTTCCCTCATATGTTATATTTACGGCACATAAACGCAAACTGCTCTATCATGGCATATTTAGTAGGAAATTTTAAGATCAAAGGAACCATCGACAATGCCTCCTATTACGTCGACCGTAACAACCGGTGCGTCATGCGTAAGAAAAGGGCCTCCACCCGTCATGCTTTCTACCACTCCCACAAATACGAGTCCTGCCGTAAAAACGTTAATGAATTCGTGTCCGGCACTAAAATCGCCAGGCAAATAAGAATGGGATTCGACTGCCACCGCCCCTACTTTTCCGACCCTGATTATTTCAATCGTCTCGTAGGCCTTATGCGCCTTATTGCCGACACGGATTTCAAAAATAAATGGGGCCTCCGCAATGCCTGTGAGGGTAATATGCACCTGCTCGAAGACTTCAGTTTCAATAAAAACCGCTCACTCACAGAAGCCTTGAATGCAGACATCGACGTCTCCTTCGATCGCAATACAGGGAAATACACCATTAATATTGAAAAATTCAGCCCACACCTCCACATCAACGGGCCCGACTCTGCCCGCTGGTTCCAGGTCTACGTCCGGGCTTTCCACTTCGAAAACTATCACGAAAAAAACGTTATAACTGCTGAAACTTTCACGCCTACCATTGCCGTCGATTCCAAAGACGAGCAAAGCCTTAGCTTCGAATTACAACTCCCCGTCAAAGATGCAGGCTTCTACATTCTTGGCCTGGGAGTGGTCTTCTACGAAAACTACAGAGGCATTCCTGTAGCCATCCGCAGTGGCGGTGCCATGAACATCACTTCTGTCGACTCCGCCGCCGCACCAAAAAAGGATATTGTCTCTGCAGCCGAATTGCTGGAATCGCAAATGCTTTCCTTCGATAACAACGTCAAAAAGAAAGGCTCATTCTATACCCCTATGGTCGCAGGTGAAGAAGATCCTGTCCTTACCGAACATATCCGCAAAGTCAGACGTGACCTCTGGCGCGAACAGTTACATAAATACCGACGAGGGTAAAATCATATTGTCCCCGCCGCAATATTACACGCCAGAAGTAACACTTCAGACGTAGCATGCTACGTCTCTACTATCTTACCCATAAACTTGCTGCTATGCTTCCAGATTCAACGTACAGACGTTGCATGCAACGTCTCCGCATGCATTTTACTTCATGCAAGCATCTAACACTCACTAAGACTAAGAGGAATATGCGCCGCCAGTCCGCCTTCCGCTGTTTCCTTGTACTTGTGGTTCATGTCCAGTGCTGTTTGCCACATAGTGTTGACTACAGTGTCGAGCGACACCTTCGCATTGTCGGGATTACTCTGAAGTGAAAGTTGTGATGCGGTAATAGCCTTGATGGCACCCATGGTATTCCGCTCAATACAGGGAACCTGAACCAATCCGGCTACGGGATCGCAGGTAAGACCAAGATGATGTTCCATAGCAATCTCAGAGGCCATCATTGCCTGCCTCACACTACCCCCAAGGCTTTCTGTGAGCGCTGCAGCCGCCATCGAAGATGATACACCAATCTCTGCCTGGCAGCCACCCATAGCAGCCGACAAGGTTGCACCTTTCTTGAAGATGCTACCAATCTCAGAGGCTGTAAGCAGGAAGCTTACAATCTTCTCTTCATCATACCCATCACAGAAAGTAATGTAATACTGCAGCACTGCAGGCACCACACCGGCAGCACCATTAGTCGGCGCCGTCACCACCCTGCTGAAAGAGGCATTTTCCTCATTCACCGCCAGTGCAAAACACGACACCCAGTCAAGGATATACTGGAAGCCATTACCTCCACTTCGAATTGCTTCTATCCACTCTTCGTAGTTGTTATATGTCTTTCCCTTTAAGAGTTTCTTGTTTAGCGCTGCAGCCCTTCTCATCACTTTCAAACCACCGGGTAGTTCACCGCCGATATGACAACCGCGGTAGATACAATCACGCATTACCTGCCAGATCTTTAAAATACCCGCCCTGGTTTCTGCTTCAGATCGCCAGCTATGCTCGTTTTCCATCACTACTTCAGAAATACTAAGTCCCGTTTTCAGACACCAGTGGAGCAGATCACTTCCCTTGTCTACCGGGAATGGAAGTTCCACTGTATGATTAGTCAGACCATCGTCACCTTCCTTCACCACAAAACCGCCACCTACAGAATACCAGGTTTCTGCTATTTCATTGCCATCCTCAAACGTGCAGAGAAATGTCAGGGCATTAGGGTGAAAGGGTAAGGTCTCCTGCATGAGGAAAATCACATCCTCTTTCGGGTCGAAACTTATTTCCTGGCTGCCGTCTAAGGTGAGTACTTTCTTTGTCGTAATATCAGCAATAGTGGACGTGATCAGGTTCACATCAAAACTCACCGGGTCGGCTCCGCAGAGCCCAAGAATTACGGCCACATCTGTTCCGTGCCCCTTCCCGGTTTTAGCAAGGGAACCATAAAGGAGCACCTTTACTGCAGTAACTTTCTCGAGCCCCGTTTGCGAAATAGTTTCAATAAACTTGAGGGCTGCACGCCATGGGCCAAGGGTATGTGAGCTGCTGGGACCAACGCCAATCTTAAAAATGTCAAATACTGAAATGCTTTCTTTCACGTCGATTTGCTGAATAACCCATAAAGTTACTATGAAGCCTTGGAATAAAAGGTGTTTTAACAAGTTGCACTGTAGGAGCTACCTCTCTGCTGCAATCGTATTCAGACCACACACGTCTATCCTTGAGCCACCATCCGAACTAACATTATCGATTGATTGACAATTGGCATTGACAATTGACAATTAACACCCATTACTTAACCATAGGCACAAAAGGCATCAGCATCTGTGCTCTGCCATTCATCTTCTGTAGCGCCTTCAGCTGTTTGATCAACTTCATTTCTGGTCCGGCTTCAGCAGTCAGTGTAGCCTGCAATGCCTCAGCAGTGATTGAACTGCCCTTGAACCTGTTCATTAACATCTCGAATCTGTCCACCGGAGCAGGATAGGTTACTATGCTATAATCTTTCAGATTTGCCTTGGCTGCAGCACTTGTAATGGCGCGGTTCAGATCACCAAGCCCATCAACCAGGCCCAGCTTGTGGGCATCCACTCCTGACCATACCCTTCCCTGCGCAAAGCTGTCGACTAAGGCCACATCCATATTCCGGCCTGTCGCTACCCTGCGCTTGAATGTTTCATAAATCGTGTCCACCACAGCCTGCATGCGCTGCGATTCCTGAGCTGTAAGCGGCCTGGTAACACTCGGAAAGTCAGCATAGGGAGCGTTTTTCACCTGGTCAAAGGTGATCCCGAGCTTATTTTTCAAAAGCTGTTCTGCATTAAAAAGCATAGTGAACACACCAATGCTTCCCGTGATAGTGGTGGGTAGTGCAAAAATACTGTCTGACTGACAGGCGATATAATAACCTCCGGATGCTGCCACATCACCCATTGAAACAATCAGCGGCTTCTTCTTTCTTAGCATTTGCAGCTCGCGCAGAATAACTTCCGAAGCCAATGCACTACCACCGGGAGAATTCACCCTGAGTACCACAGCCTTGACTTTATCGTTCTTCCTGATCTTGCGGATCTCCTCTATAAAATCTTCCGAAGCTATTTCGTAGGCATCACTTTTCTCCCCATCACTGATACCTCCTTCCGCGAACAAGACAGCAATCCTCGATTCAGACGACTTGCGTTTAGTCTTCACATGGCTCACATATTCCTCAAGGTCAGCGTATGCGATCTTCTCATCCTCCTTCTTGCCGGTCTTTTTTCTGATACGCATTTCCACCTCATCCTGATAGGCCAGGGCATCTACGAGTTTATGCCTCAACGCATCCCCTGGAAACTGAATCACACCTGCCACTGCCAACTGATGAAGGGAATCTGCCGATGTCCTGGTGTGTGCAGCCACTGCCTGCAGAAACTGCGTCCAGAAATCATTTTGCAGGTCAGCAAGCTGCTGCCTGTTAGGCTCACTCATTTTCTCTGCGCGAAATGGCTCTGTGGCGCTCTTGAACTTACCGGCATAGAAGATCTCTGGTTCTATTTCCAACTTGTCCAGCGTGCCTTTGAAAAACGGTATCTCTGATGCTAATCCGTTAAACTCTGTAAAACCAACAGGGTTTAGGAAAATACTATCTGCCACGCTGGCCAGGTAAAAGGACTTCTGGGGAATATACTCACCATAGGCATAGATGAATTTGCCTTTAGCCTTGAAAGCAAGCAGGGCTTCCCTCAATTGCTGCAATGTTGCCCAGCCATTCGGGCTGTAGCTGACTTTGATGTAAACACCTTTGATCTTCTTATCGGTAGCTGCATAGTCCAGAGACTTAATGATGTCATAAAGCCCGGGGGAATAAGCAGCATCCCCTGCAAACAGCGCAAATGAGTTTGACTCCCCCTGCTCATGAATAATCCGGTCAGTTTCAATGACCAGCACCGAATTATCAGCAATTTCAGACTTATCATCATCAGACACAGAGCTCGCAAGCCCGGCTATGATCGCTATGACAACCGCAAAAAAGACCACCCAGGCAATGACAATTGCCAGGAAGGAAGCAAAAAACATCTTGAAGAACTGCCTCATGAACTATAATATTTTAATTATCAAAGATCAAAGATACGTGGAAGAGACGCACAATTATAATAAAGCCGTACTAGTGAAGGCAGGTGGTGACGTAGATAGCCAACGGAATGACACGCACAACCCTGAGTTGCCAGGGTTATCTTTGTCGCCGATGAACAAAGTCTATCTTTTGCTGGGTAGCAACGAAGGTGATCGCCAGGGCTGGCTTCTAAAAGCCAGAACTTCAGTCACCGAATGCATTGGTACAATCCAGCGCCTGTCGTCAGTCTATGAAACCGCGCCCTGGGGTCTCAGTGACCAACCTGCCTTTCTAAACCAGGTATTGGAAATCAGCACTGATATGACTCCCGATCAGTTGCTTCAGGTTGTGAATAAAATAGAGCATCAGCTGGGCCGGCAGCGCACTGTAGCCTGGGGACAGAGAACGTTAGACCTTGATATACTTTTTTATAACGAGGAGATCATTGATACTCCAACTCTCAAAATCCCACACCCACAGATCCATAACCGCCGTTTTACGCTTGTTCCCCTGACAGAACTGACACCGGACTTCATTCACCCGGTGCTTAAAAAGTCATGCAAATCCCTTCTCGCTGAATGCCCTGACACACTTGAAGTAAAACTCCTGACTACTCCTGCTACCATCAAACCCAGCAGCTGATCCTGTTAGGTCGATGCTTTGGCATTGCGCATTCATAAAAACTTAGCAGCCATACCGTTATCTTTGCGCCCCGTTTATGAACTACCGGTTTATAGCCATCGAAGGGAATATTGGCGCAGGAAAAAGCACCTTAGCCCAACTCCTTGCTCATCATTATGATGCACGCCTGGTGCTGGAAGAATTCGCCGACAACACGTTCCTTCCCAGGTTCTACCAGGAACCCGACCGCTATGCTTTCCCGCTTGAACTCTCTTTCCTTGCAGACCGGTATAAACAACTGAAACAAACACTACTTCCTCCTGACATCTTTCAACAGACCGTAGTTTCAGACTATATCTTTCCTAAGACCAAGCTGTTCGCAAGGGTAAACCTGAAAGATGATGAATATGAGCTCTTTCAGAAGATCTTCGACATGATCGATTCACATCTTCCTCCGCCCGATCTGCTCATCTATCTGCATGCACCCATCCAGAAACTTCAGAAAAACATCCGCAGTCGGGGCAGACAATACGAGAAAAACATTTCCGACGAATACCTGGAAAAGGTCCAGGGAGTGTACCAGCAGTTTCTTAAGCAGGAAACATACAAGACCCTCGTCATCGATACATCCGATGTTGATTTTCTTGACAAACCAGAGCAATTCAGCCAACTAATAGAGTTTCTCGAAAGAGATTATACATTTAAAACACACTATTTATCATTGGGTTAGGGCCCTATCTCACTGAATACATGCAAAAAACACCTTGCATGTTTATTTTATTTTTTTTAACTTCCAAATCGTAAATTCGCACACCGGAAGGAGAAGAGAGTTTAAATTCTGTTATCATATATAGGCTGCGGATGATTTGAACGTTACTCTGGAAAAATAAACAAGTGTATGGATGCAGGTATTGCTACCTCAAAAAGGAAATTAAATCTCAAGAAGTCATTACAGGAAAACTTCGGCTTCGATAGTTTTAAGGGAGAACAGGAAAAAATAATCAAGAGTATTCTGTCAGGAAAGGACACTTTCGTCATCATGCCCACGGGCGGAGGCAAATCCCTTTGCTATCAGCTTCCGGCACTCATGAGCGAAGGAGTTGCGCTGATTGTATCACCGCTCATAGCGTTGATGAAGAATCAGGTGGATTTGATTCGTGGTTACAGCAGTCGCGATCACATCGCCCACTTCCTCAACTCAACACTAAGCAAGGCACAGCAGAAGAAGGTTAAGTCAGACCTTCTGGATGGTCACACTAAGATGCTATACGTAGCACCTGAAACACTGACCAAACAGGAGAACATCGACTTCTTTGCAGATATCAACATTTCATTTATTGCTGTCGACGAAGCACACTGTATTTCTGAATGGGGTCATGACTTCCGCCCTGAATATCGTAAGCTCCGCGACATGATCGACCAGATCAATCCCAAGCTGCCTATCATCGCACTCACGGCCACTGCCACTCCCAAAGTTCAGGACGACATTGTCAAAAACCTTGAACTGAGAGATCCAAACGTCTTTATCTCTTCATTCAATCGTCCGAATCTCTACTACGAGATTGTTCCCAAGGGAAAGAACGCGACGATTATGAAGCAAATGGTGAAGTTCATCAACACCATGAAGGGCAAGAGCGGTATCATTTATACCCTCAATCGCAAGACCACAGAAGAACTGGCTCAAACACTGCAGGCTAACGGTATATCAGCCGTTGCCTACCATGCAGGCCTCGAAGCCAATCTTCGTGCTCAGCGTCAGGACCAGTTCCTCATGGAAAAAGTGGATGTCATAGTGGCTACCATTGCCTTCGGCATGGGCATAGACAAGCCAGATGTCCGCTTTGTGATCCACTGGAACATGCCCAAATCCCTGGAAAACTATTACCAGGAAACAGGTCGTGCAGGCCGTGACGGATTGGAAGGTAAATGCATTCTCTATTACACTTACAAAGACGTTCAGAAACTGGAGCACCTGATGCGCGATAAACCATTGAGCGAGCGCGAAATGGGTGCACAACTGATCGCAGAAACAGTTGCGTACGTAGAGAGCGGCGTATGCCGCAGAAAACTACTGCTCCACTATTTTGGCGAGGAGCTTAAGCAGGAAAATTGCGGCAATTGCGATAACTGTCTAAACCCTAAAGAGAAGCTGGAAGTAAAGGACAGTTCAAAGATTGTGTTGGACACGATCAACGAGCTGGACGAGCGTTTCAACATCGAGTATGTAGTGAACGTCATACTGGGTAAAGTCAACCCTCAGATCCTTACTTACAAGCATGACAAACTCAAGTCTTTTGGTTCAGGTCTGATCATGGAGATGGAAGCCAATTTCTGGTATTCCCTGATCCGCCAGATGATGTTGGAAGGGCTAGTCAGAAAGGACATCGAGGAGTATGGCCTGCTGAAGATTACAGAACGCGGCAGGAAGTTCCTTAAGAAGCCGTTTTCAATCATGGTTGCACTCAACCATAACTATGAAGAAGTAGAGGGCGAGGAAGAAGAAGTAGCTGCTAACAACGGCACATCTTCAGCTGACCCGGTCCTTTTCGACATGCTAATGAATCTTCGCAAGCAGGTTGCCGAAGAAAAAAACCTCCCCCCGTTTGTCATCTTCCTTGAAAATTCTCTCGAGGACATGGCAATCAACTACCCCACATCCCTTGAAGAGCTTTCGAGGATACAGGGTGTAAGCAAGGGTAAGGCAGATAAGTTTGGCAAGAAGTTCGTGGAGCTGATTGCTAAATATGTTGAAGAGAACGAAATTGAGAAGCCTGATGATTTTGTGATGAAGAGTGTGGTTAACAAGAGCGGCATGAAGGTGTTTATCATCCAGAATATCGACAAGAAAATACCACTGGAAACCATTGCAAAAAACAAGTCACTCTCCCTTCAGGACTTGCTGTCGGAAATGGAAACCATTGTTGCCAGCGGCACGAGGTTGAATCTTGATTATACAATCGACCAGGAACTGGACGAAAATGAACAGGAAGATATCTTTGATTACTTCCTCACCAGTGACGATGGCAACCTGGAGCATGCCTATGATGAGTTTAAGGATCGGGATGTGAGTATAGAACAGTTACAAATGATGCGTATCAAATTCCTAAGTAAATACGCAAACTAAGATACTACCAGTACAAGGGGCCGCGGAAACGCGGCTTTCTTATGCCGGTATAATAGAGATGCTCCCATCCTTCTCCAGGACTGCATACTTGATCTGATCCATTCGCTCTAATCCATGCAGGTTACGCGCAGCTTCCAGCACATCTTCCTCATCTACACGTGAAAGCTTCATCCTCTTTTCCAGTGGCTTGCCTTTCTCGACTATAATCACAGGCGATCCCTCTGTGATCTTGTCAAAGAACCTGAACTTATTTTTCAGAAACGAAAACACTACATCAGCCCCGATTAACGTCAATATCAGAATGAAAGCATTCGTCAGTGAATAATCGTCACCCACCATCGCACCCTGAGTAACTTCACTGATAATAAGCAGCAGCACGAACTCAAACGTAGTAGTCTGTGAAAGACTCCGCTTCCCTGTAATCCGAAAGATTATCAGCAGGAATACATAAATGGCGAGACCCCTTAGTACCGGATTCATATCATGGATATATAAAGTGACTTATGTCTGCCCTGGTGCCATTGACCAGCAGCCTCCCTGAGGCGATGCCGGCTGCTTCCGGCAGGAAGGAAAACACCACCTCCGCACGGTCTTTTGCAGTAAAGGAATACCTTATACCGGCAGCTGTGAGGATAGAATTTGCTGGTTCCGGCTGAATGCGCTCAATCCTGAGATTCTGCAAATAACTATGAGGAAGAAACACAGAAAGTGAATCACCGGGAGCGTTGCCATGTATCTCGAGCTTCATCTCACTTTCACATCGCACAAAGCGCTCGTAGCTGATTTCAATGTCACGATACTTCCAGATGTCTTCACTGGCAGGACCTGACCCAAAAAGCCCTGCAATGGCCAATATCAACAAAAGAAACATCATTATCCTGCCCCAGTTCTGAACAACTACACCCCTTCGGAAGTTTTTAATATCTTCCTCAATCTCGAGGCTGGGATGGGATACCTTTTCTACTGCGGGCAAAGGCATAGCAGTTGTTTTCTTACCTGGCACAAGAAATAAAAACCCTGCCAGACTGTACAATAATCACACAGGAATCACTCACCGATTTCCAGACGGCACTTACCGACCCCCTGCCACTGCCTGCCTATTAACTCTTTCTGTCCGATTCTCATGCAGCTAGCTTTGATTTAAATAATCAAGCACATGAACTCACCTCATTTTCCGCAGATGAAAGAAAAGCAGAAAACCGACCGTATCGCATTTGGCGTGCTGGTAATAGGGATCGGTCTTATACTTCTGCTGAAGAAAATGGATCTCTTGATCTATCCTGTAAAACTCTGGCCTTTGATCCTCATCGCAATTGGTGTGTACATAGGTATAAAGAATAGTTTTCGTAGAACTAGTTCCTGGGCACTAATTCTAATCGGAGTTCTCTTTCTCATCCCTCGTTTCTGGATCTATGATGTGCTTTCGGTTCACCTGGTCGCCCCGATCCTGCTTATTGCCCTGGGATTGTTCCTGATCTTTAAACCCCCACACAGACACCGGCCCACTTATGAAGCATTGTCTGACGCAGACACACTGGATATTGACGTAAGCTTTGGTGAACGCTCAACTGTCGTCACGTCCAAAAACTTCAAGGGCGGATATGTCTCCTCCAACTTCTCAGAAACAAGGATCAATCTGTTCCAGGCCGACAGTACTGAACCAATGAGAATCACACTCAAAGTCTCCTTTGGATCTGTAGAAATATTGGTACCCGCCCACTGGGACGTGCAACTTCTGGTGGACAACAGCCTGGCAAGCGTAGAAGACAAGAGGTATATGACAGGGCAGATGGTTACAGAGACAAGATTATTGATACTCGACGGAAGCTGCTCCTTCGGCAGCATCATAGTAAAGTCTGCATAAACACCACATCTCAAAAATTTTCTTAACTTTAAACAAACGCCCTCATATGAAACAGTATCGTTGTTATCTCCGTACTATACTGCTTTCGGCACTGGCCGCCCTGGTCATTGATGCAATCATCAACTTTGAAGACTATAAGAGAGGCTGGCACGCAGGTCTGAACCAAGAAAATGTCCGGGAACATACCACTTCTAAGGATAAGATTCCAGTGGAGATTGGCAAAGTCGCCAGTATGGCTTTCCATTTTCTATCGCAAAAAGTAGCAACAATCTAGACGGTCTGCTCATTCCCTAACTACCGCATCAATTTACTTCGTCTGTCACTTCTGTGCGTCAGTGCACATTAGCCCCCTTTTTGTCGCAATCACCCCCGTGCTTCTCTGCGCCCGGATAATAGCTTTACCAAAAATTATCAATCATGGAAATCAACGCAAACAGCAGCAGGATGTACTCACTCATCGTGCTCTATGATATGCAAACTACCTACTTCAGGAACGTGCTTGAAGGAATCACCGATTCCGATGCACATAAGCGACTCGAGACGCGTGCAAACCACGTAGCCTGGTTGGCTGGAAGCCTCGTACAACAAAGATTTGAAATAGGCGAGCTACTTGGACTATCGGAGAAGTCTCAGGCTCACGCTTTGTTCGCTGCCAACAAAGGAATCCAGGATGGAGTCACCTACCCCTCGCTCGATGTGTTTAGAAAAGACTGGGACACTATTACTCCGCTCCTTCGGGACAAATTAATGTCTGTCGATGATGCTCGATTAGATGAGGAATTCGAAATGATGCCTGAGTACAAAATGAGCCATTATGATCTCATCTGCTTTATGATCTACCGGGAAGCCAATTGTATCGGTCAGATCGCGCTCTGGCGCCGCCTGCTGGGCTATGAGCCGATGAGATACATGTAGTGCAGCTCCGGACCAGATTGTCGCTTCTGGCCATTGCAAAGTAGACATTGATCCCAAACATGCAATTCCACAAACGCATCCCATTCTTCCAGAAGCAAAAAACACGCACTCATCAATGTAAACTAAAAGAGGCTGTCCCAAATTTGAGACAGCCTCTTTTCTTTATTTCGAAGGCTGCTTAGGCCTTTGCTGGTTCCTGTTGTTTCGCTGTGGATTTCCTCCTCCACCTCCCCGGTTCCCTTGCCTGGACTGGTTTCCGCCACCTTGCTTTTGTTGCGGTTGTTGTCCCTCCTGTTTAGGTTGCTGTCCTTCAGGCTTAGGCTGCTGCCCACCCTGCTTAGGCTGTTGTCCACCTTGCTTCGGTGCCTGACCTTGTCTTTGTGGTCTTTGCTGAGAACCTCCACCCTGGGGTCGGGGTCTTCCTGGTTGTTGGTTTGCCTTCGGCTGTCCACCACGTGCACCTTGCTGTCCCTGGCCGCCACCGCCTTTGCCCTTTCGCTTAGGTTTCTCCAGCGCCTTCAGGGAAATCTGCCCGACGTCATTCACAAAGCCCATCTCTACTTTGATACCAGCCTTTTCAGCCTTTGTCTCAAGCTCTACAGGCTGTAGCTCATCAGGCTTCTTCCCTTCCTTGTTCATTTTTAGGATCTCCTTCACCCGAACAATAGACATCGGGTACTGCTTATTGCTGTCCTTATAGCTATACCACATCAGGTTCTTGAAGATGTCCCGCTTCTGCAGGTACGCCACCCCTTGTGTAGTATGAATCTCGTCCGCATGATCCGGGAAAACCCTCAACGCATCCATATAGGTATCCAGCTCATAGTTCAGGCAGCATTTAAGCCTGCCGCACTGCCCGGATAGCTTGGTTTGGTTGATGGATAGGTTCTGATACCGCGCAGCAGTGGTGTTCACAGACTTGAAATCCGTAAGCCAGGTTGCACAACAAAGTTCCCTTCCGCATGATCCTATACCTCCAACCTTGCCACTTTCCTGTCGCGCACCTATCTGACGCATCTCCACTTTTACCTTAAACTCAGAAGCGTATATCTTGATCAGCTCGCGGAAGTCAACCCGACCATCCGCCGTGTAGAAAAACGTAGCTTTCTTTCCATCCGCCTGAAGTTCTACTTCGCAGATCTTCATCTCCAGGTTCAGCTGACGTGCCACAGCCCTGCTGCGAACCATCACCTCCTGCTCCCTGTCCTTATGCTTGTAGTAGGTCGCAAGTTCTTCTTCCGAAGCCAAACGAAGCACCCGCTTCATCTGGGGGTCTTCCTTCACCCCGTGCTTTTTCATTTGCAGCTTCACCAGCTCCCCAGTCAGATTAACCATACCGATGTCGTATCCACTTACGCCTTCCACGCAAATCATCTGGCCCTTCTCCAGAATCAGTCCTGTGTTATTTCGGTAAAAATCTTTCCTGCTTCCTTTGTTAAATGATAATTCTACTATCGGATATATCTTTCCGTGATCGTAAAGGGGTAAAGCGCTTAGCCAGTCAAATACATTCATTCTGTTGCAACCACCGGTACTACACCCTCCATTGCTTTTACATCCTGCCGGTTTGCCATTAGCGCCACTCCCACAATTGCCACATCCCATTTATGTTTTAGTTTATATATGATAGACAGCGTGCCCAATCTGAAATTGACCCTGATGACCTCAGTCAAAGTATTGTCAGTTCCGGACCTTTTCAATATTGTGAGCCCGCCGAATGTTGAAAAGTAATAAAATAATTCGCAAATTTAGCTGTTATTAAGCGATAATGGTCAAATAATAAGTCGTATGTATAAGTCCCTCCTGTTGTTGTGTGCTACCAAAGTGCTCACGTCATCATGCGACAAGGGCGAAAAGCAAAGCTGTAATTTCAAAGGGCAAATAAACTTCATCAACCAGGACCCCCAGGGCATTACCTATACCATCTTTATCAACGATTCCCTGTTTGCTCAAATAGGTTCCAACAAATCAGCCCTCTACGAATTCGACACCGGCCGGTACAATATCAGAATTGATGGATTCAACGGAACTTTACGCGACAACCAACACTATATCGGTGACTGTGAAATCCATTACATCACGCTCCCCTGATCACCTCTCCACGAAATCCAGATCCTTCCCAAACGTCTCCTCTGTCGCCATTGCAGACAGAACTGATATCATCATCACTACAGCACCCGTGGTGGCCGCCGCAGCAGTATAGGATTGAAAGCCCTGCAACCACCCGAACAGCAAAGCAATAAGCGGCAATGAGCCTCTCACCATATTTGGCACCGTAGTCGCAGCCGTAGCCCTGAGATTCGTCCCAAAATGCTCGGCAGCCATGGTCACAAATATGGCCCAAAAGCCAGTGCCAAATCCCAATAACGCACAGATCGCATACATACCCGCGGCCGTTCCATTCTCCTGCCTGAAATACAGCACCATCCCCAGCGCCGTAATCCCATAAAACACATATAGCGCCCTCTTCCTGCTCCGCAATGCCTGACTCAACAAGCCAATAGCCACATCCCCAATTGCAATCGCCACGTAGGCTACCATCACAGACTTCGCCGGATCAATAGGCTCCTCAATCCCAAAAGCTTTTCCAAACTCCCTGGAAAAAGACACCAGAATCCCAATCGCAAACCACGTAGGCAAACCAATCAGAATACTCAGCATATACTTCCTAAACCGGCCCCAGTTATTGAAAAACATTAAAAAATTTCCCTTCGCCACCTCCAGGTGCTGAATGCTCTTAAACATGCCAGACTCAAACACGCTCATTCTCAACACTAACAGCGATAACCCCAGCCCTCCACCAATAAAATAACAGGTACGCCAGGAAAACACCTGCGCAATAAAATAAGCCACCACCGCCCCGGTTAAACCAATCCCCGCCACCAGCGAGGTCGCCACTCCTCTCTTCTCCTTCGAAATAAGCTCACTCACCAGCGTAATACCCGCTCCAAGCTCTCCCGCTAACCCAATCCCCGCAATGAATCTACACCACGCATATTGCTCCGGTGTCTGCACAAAGCCATTCGCAACGTTCGCCAGGGAGTACAACAGGATCGACCCAAACAACACACTCAACCGGCCTTTCTTGTCGCCAAGCATTCCCCACAAAATACCTCCTAACAGCAACCCCGTCATCTGAAAATTCGCAATCCTCAACCCAATATTGCGCATATCTTCATCACCAAGCCCCATCGATGTCAGGCTCGGCACCCGCACTATAAAAAACAACAGCAGATCATAGATGTCTACAAAATAGCCAAGCGCCGCAACAATCACCGGAATGCTAAATATGGAGTACTGCTTCTCTTCAGACATGAACGTTTTTTGCCCCACAAGAAAGGGAAAAAACTATAAAATTACCAGCCTCTACCATTCCGCAACTTTTGATACTCTTAACATTTCCAGTCTGTTACTGGTTCGGTTTTTAAAAGATTAGTACTGAAGACAATTTTAAAACCTAAAACGAAGAGCTATGGATATGACGAAAAATCTCACGACGATTAGAAGGAATATTGCGCGCGGCAACTGGAGCAACCTCCTGGATACCCGCCAGGAACAGCAACGAAGGTATCTTATGATAGCAGGTATCGTAGTAGGTTCGATCGCACTACTCACCTACCCGGCTATGCTGCTTTACAGAAGGTTTAAAAACCGTCGTAATGAAACTTCCGGAGAATCAAATGTAAAAAGCTTTGCACCCAGCTACCGTGGTCATCACAAACCACACCACCGCAAGGCAGACGCAAACGGACATGTTCACAATTAAGATGTACACAGACCCGGGTGAAAACACTTTGTCCATCATCCGTAGGTTCCGATACATTGCACAGGCGACCCCTCATGGTCGCCTGTCGCCATTAATTAAAGCGGATCACTTCCTTCCCCGACTCTCTTCGCACATGGCAGCAGTCCGCTCCCAGCACATACGGTTCCTCCACCACGCGCTGCCCATTCTTCATGCCCACAAACGTAAAGCTATCCACCGACTGCTTCAGCGATCCAACATAGCTATCATCCAACACCACATAATGTCCACCCTCGGCTGATTGCTGCTGCGGCTTTATGGTCTCGTTGCTCGACTTGCGCACAGTGTACACTTCATCAAGAACTACAGGACTGCCATCCTGCTCCTGCACCTGAACAGTCACCATTGCAAACATCATGGTGCAGGCCACGTCAACACAGGCATCTTTTTCGGGTTTATTACAGGTGCTCGCCATAAAAAATGGAGACAGGAACACCAGCATAAGTAAGATTGCACTCCGTTTCATAGTCAGATGTTTAGCATGTGAAGTTACGGGAGATTTTCATCACAGTCATCGCCCATCCTACCCCCTCTCCCAGGTCGCCCTCAAACCAGTTTCATCCACACCCTCCCCGGTTGAGTAATAGTTGCGCAAAAGTTACACAAAAGCCTCGCTAATGCCTCGCCATAGTTCCCCCGGCAGCGGCGGTCAGCCCCTCCAAAACACCTCAGAATACCTCATGATTCCCTAACTTACCTCCGGTTCGAAATTTATAACAAAGCATATCATGGAAATCATTCTCGAAAACAAAGACAAGACCGGCCGCTTTCACACCCCCGACGACCTCGCCGAAATCGTCTTCGAAACGCAGGAACCCGTTATCACCATCCTGCACACCAATGTAGATT
>JAFAAT010000320.1 GCA_023426425.1 Bacteroidota bacterium
CGATATAAGGGACGATGATCCACTTTTTGGAGATGGTTTGGGGCTCGACTCTATTGATGCATTGGAGTTGATTGTGATGATGGACAAGAACTACGGGATTAAACTCGTTGATCCGAAAGAAGGGAAAAAGATCTTCCAATCAGTAGAGACCATGGCAGGCTTCATTGCAGCCAATAGAACTAAATAGCGTGAGGCACATGAATACTAGTGTTGCGGTCACAGGCATGGGGATTATTTCTGCTATCGGTAACACTGTAGAGGAAAACCTTACTTCATTGGTTGAAGGTCGTAGTGGATTGTCGACCATTAGCAATCTTGACACTATTCATAGAGATTCCATAAAAGTTGGCGAGATCAAGTTAACTAACGAACAACTGGCGAATTCTTTGGGACTGGGTAACGGCCATGTTTATTCGAGAACGGCTTTGCTAGGAGTTGTAGCGGCGAAGGAAGCAGTGGACAATGCGGGAATCAGGTCGATTAACGAGTGTAGAACTGGTCTGATTTCTGCGTCTAGTGTGGGAGGGATGGATCTGAACGAGAGGTACTATACCTCCTATTTCAATGACGACAAAGTTGTAAGGTATATTCATAGTCATGACATTGGCAATACCACTGAAAAAATTGCTGATTATCTAGGTCTGAAAGGGCTTGTGTCAACTATTAGTACAGCCTGTTCCTCGTCCGCTAACTCCATCATGATGGGAGCCAGATTGATTAAGTCGGGAAGATTGGATCGGGTTATAGTTGGCGGCACTGATGCGCTGGCGAAGTTTACGATCAACGGGTTTAAAACTCTGATGATCTTATCCGGAGAAGAGAACCGCCCTTTCGACAATGCACGTAATGGGTTGAATCTTGGGGAGGCAGCAGCCTACCTCGTTTTAGAATCTGAAGAAATAATCCGCAGAGAAGGTAAAAAGGTGCTGGCCCGTATCAGTGGTTATGGCAATGCTAATGATGCTTTTCACCAAACAGCTTCTTCAGAAAACGGAGATGGTGCATATCTGGCGATGCAGGCCGCTTTAAAGGTTGCGGGTTTGACTCCGGCACAGATTGATTATATCAATGTACATGGAACTGCTACAGTAAACAATGATTTATCTGAGGGTCGGGCTATTGTGAATTTGTTTGGAGGCGATGGCATACCGGATTTTAGTTCTACCAAGCCCTATACGGGTCATGCGTTGGCGGCGGCTTCGGCTATTGAAGCAGTATACAGTGTGCTGGCCATAAAGCATGGAATTGTTTACCCCAACCTCAACTTCAAGACTCCGATGGAAGAAGTTGATTTGGTGCCCCAAACTAAATTGAAGCAGAAGAGTATAGCACATGTGTTGTCGAATTCTTTCGGTTTTGGTGGTAATTGTTCCACTTTGATATTTTCACAGAGCTGATGAGTATAGCGTACATAAACGGAGCTGGTTGTGTTTCAGCTCAAAAAACGTTTGAAGGGTTCCTCCCCGAAAATTTTGTGCTCAATGACGGAGCTAACACTCTGGCTGTTTATGAACCGCCCTATGGCAACTTCATTGCTCCCGCCACTGCAAGGCGCATGTCCAAAGGAGTGAAAAATGCGGTTGTGGCTGCATCACTGGCTATGAAAGAAGCCGAGCTGGACATGCCGGATGCCATAATCACGGGAACAGGAGTTGGATGTATTGCAGATTCAGACAAATTTCTGGAGGCCATTGTGACTAATAATGAGGAGTTTCTAACGCCCACCTCATTCATTCAATCCACGCATAATACGTTTGCCGCAAATATTGCGTTAGGTCTGAAGTGCAAAGCCTATAATTTCAACTATGTTCACGGGGCGGTTTCATTTGAGTCGGCGCTACTGGATGCTAAAATGAAGCTGGAAGAAGATGCATCGGCGGTGTTGACCGGTGGCATTGACGAGTTGAGTGATCGTACAAGTTCTCTCTACAAACTAGCAGGATTTATCAAAGAAGACTTTGCAGGCCCTTATTCTGTTTTAAGCTCCGGGAGTACCGGCGCTGTATTTAGCCAGGGTGCGACATTCTTTGTTTTGGAGGACCGGCCAAAGAGTTCAACCTACGCTGAAATGAAAGATGTTTTCATCATCAACCGACTAAGTGTAGAGGAAGTTGAGGATGCAGCTATTCAATTTTTGAAAGCAAATCAGTTGGGGGGTGACGACATAGATGCTGTAATCCTTGGATATGATGGCGATGCTGAGTTTGATAACTATTATCGAAGACTTGGTGAAAACTGTTTTTCAAATACCCCACAGGCCTATTATAAGCACCTGAGCGGAGAGTATAATACAGCTTCCGCGTTTGGATTATGGGTCGGCGTTAACCTGATCCGAGAACAAAATATCCCTGATATTTTGCAGGTAAACCAACTCCAGAGAGCCGGGTACAGGAACATTTTGTTGTATAACCAGTATAGAGGAATAGATCATAGTTTTATTCTCATTTCACAATGTCAAAACATCAGCTAACAGCAATTACTGCGCTCTTTCTGTTTCTGATTCTTGTGATTGCGGGCTTCTATGTTTCTGTACATCCCATCTGGTTCGTGGTGCTTGGTGTGGTTTGGGTGACAATTACTGCAACAGGCTCCTTTTCCATATCATGGAATTTTCATGTTCAGGCATATTGCCAGAACCCCCTGGAGACCCGAAAGCGGGTTGCAATTACCTTCGATGATGGCCCTAGTGAGACGACAGCATTGGTCCTGGATATCCTTAAGAAATACGATGTGCCGGCGAGTTTTTTTTGCGTTGGACGGCAGATTGAGCGTCATCCCACTATTCTGCAGCGTATATGCAGGGAGGGACATATTGTTGGCAACCATACCCACAGCCATTCGAAATCGTTTGGATTTTATAACAAGCAGCAGGTTGTTGATGAACTGCAAAGGACTGATAAGCTCATCTCGGATTTATGTGGGAAGAAACCAATATACTTCCGGCCTCCGTTTGGAGTCACCAATCCCTCTATCAGAAGAGCTTTATCCGTTACAAAACATATAGTAATCGGGTGGAGCATCCGTTCGCTCGATGGTATTCTTTCGGATGAAAAAGTCATCTTGAATCGTATAGTCAAGCGAATAAGGCCCGGAGGTGTAATACTTCTGCATGATACATCTATTCCAACAGTTAATATTTTAGAGCAATTATTGGTATTTTTGCAAGGTCAGGGTTACACTGTTGTGCCATTGTCCCAACTTCTTACACATGAGAACTAAGTTAATACTGCTGGCTTTTCTTGCCGGTTTTCTGAATTTCGGGTCTTTTGGCCAGGAGAGCCGAATGTCGCAGGCTGAGATTACAGCTTTCAAACAAGCCGTGGCTAATACTTCCAAACAGATAAAGACATTATCCACCGATTTTGTGCAATACAAGCACATGGAGTTTTTGTCTAAGGAGATTCAATCCTCTGGAAAGATGGTCTATGTCAAGCCAACTTCACTGTTGTGGCAATATAAAAAGCCATATAATTATGCAATAGTCTTCAAGAACGATAAGATTGTTATTAATGACGAAGGCAAATCAAGCAAGTTTGATGTAGGCAATAGTGAGGTGTTCGGGAAGCTAAACAATCTGATGGTAAGAAGCGTGAGTGGGGATTTGTTTGATGAGAAGGAGTTCGAAATCAGCTATCAGAAAGCGAGTAATTCTTACCGGGCTTCACTCATTCCCAGGGATGCAGCCTTAAAGAAATATATCAGAGAGATTCAGTTGACTTTTGGTAAAGACGCAAACTTAAATGAGGTGAAGTTGTTTGAAACTGAAGTAGACTATACCAGAATCCTTTTTGTAAACAAGCAACTTAATGGAAAGGTAGATGAATCGGTATTTGCTAAGTAGTCTGCTCTTTTTTTTTTGTCATGCTCCGATAAACTGCTAAGTGAGTACAGGCAGACAGAACCCGCTGTAGACCTTTACAATGTTCCCTATTTCTCTGACGCGAAGCAGGACTATGTATATAAAGCCCGGGTATCTGCCTATGGCAGGGAGATGACGGGCATCTTTATCACCAAGAAACTGACTGATACAACACACAGGGTGGTGTTTACGACGGAGTTCGGGAACAAGCTTCTTGATTTTGAAGTTACAGAGCATACCATGAAGGTGAACTCTATCCTTGAGGAGATGAACAGGAGAATGTTGGTCAGGGTTCTTGAAAAGGACTTCAGACTGCTCCTGAGGGAACAGTACAAGATTAGCAAACAAATGGAAAGAGGAACAGAAACAGTATTCGTTTCCAAGGTTGGGAAAGACAATTTGATACTTAAAACAAATGCTGCTCATGGACTTTACAGTATCGTAAACGCTTCCAGTAGAAAAGAGACGATTGTCATCCGGTTTGAATCAGTAACAAACTCTATAGCTGAGAAAGTAACTTTAGAGCACAGAGACATTGACTTAGCAATTGAGCTCAGCTACATGGCAGAGGCATCACAATAGACAGAATATCAATTTTCCGGGCATCACATGCTGATAAAAGACTTTTACAAGATTGTTTCATTCAACGAGGTCGGTCTCAACAAATACGAAATCAATGTCTTCATCAATGAAGATCATGACATATTCAAGGGCCATTTTCCGGGAAATCCTGTGATGCCGGGTGTCAGTATGATGCAGATCATTAAGGAACTAACCGTGGGTATTACAAAGCAGAACCTGATAATGCAGCATATCTCCAATGTCAAGTTTATGGCCCTGATAAATCCTTTTGTGAATCCGGAGCTGAAAATTGAATTGGAGCTGTTGCCTGCGCAGGAAGATCGGGTGAAGCTTAAGGGGTCAGTTTCATTCGATAGTACGACTGCGATGAAGCTTAGCACGACCTATAAAGTCATTCATTAGACCAATTCTTAATTAAACATGGTGAACGGCATATACCAAGTCAGTGCCTGAAGTGAAGCGTAATTTTTTGTATGTTGGACGAAGTTCAGATCGGAAACGGAAATATTGGTGGAATGAACTCTTCTGAAGTTTGTGTCATAGTCCCTACCTACAATAATGCGAAGACACTGAAGCGGGTGCTTGTTTCAATCCTCGGTCATGTGAGCGATTCTGATGTTATAGTTGTGAATGACGGTTCGACGGATGAGACAGCAGACATACTGAGTGAATTTCCACGGATTGATACAGTTCATTTTTCAGAGAATGCCGGTAAAGGAGTAGCCCTGCGGACAGGCCTTAGGAAGGCGACGGAGCGTGGCTACAAGTATGCCATTACCATCGATTCTGACGGGCAGCATTTTCCTTCAGATATTCCAGGATTTATAGAGGCTTTGGCCACTGAAGGCGATGCTTTGTTAATAGGCGGGCGGAATATGATGCAGGAAGGAGTACCCAGAAAAAGCAGCTTTGGCAATAGGTTTTCAAACTTCTGGTTCTGGTTTGAGACTGGCATTCGGCTGACAGATACTCAATCCGGCTTTAGGCTGTACCCACTGGAGCAGATTCCTAAAAAGTACTTTACCCGTAAGTTTGAGTTCGAGATAGAGATTATAGTCCGTGCTGCGTGGAAGGGAGTTCCGGTGAAGAATATTCCAATTCAGGTATTATATGACCCAGCCGAACGCGTTTCCCATTTCCGGCCTTTCCGGGATTTTACGCGTATCAGCATATTGAATACGATTCTTGTTCTGATTGCGGTGTTATATATCAAACCCCGGGATTTCTTCAGAAAGTTTAAAAAAAAAGGGATAAAAAGGTTTATTCGTGAAGATATACTGAAGAGTGATGACAGCGCTGCGAAGAAAGCATTGTCGATAGCATTAGGGGTGTTTATAGGTATTTCTCCTTTGTGGGGCTTTCAGACTGCGGCAGTGTTGTTTCTGGCATTTGCGTTTAAGTTGAATAAGGCCATTTCTTTTGCATTTTCGAACATAAGCATACCGCCGCTCATTCCGTTTATAGTATATGCCTCAATGACTATCGGGAGCTGGGCTACTGGCAGGCGAATGGAGTTGAATTTTGAGAAGGCGCTGTCTTTTTCAGGCCTGGAGAGCGGTTTGCAGTGCTACCTCGTTGGGAGTTTACTGCTGGCTTTGATAGCGTCAGTATTGTTTGGGATTTCGGGCTTTGTGATTTTATCAGTTATTGGTGCCTTAAAAAGTAAGCGGAGATGCTGACAAGGCTTCTATACTCACTCTACTTGTTTGTTAGCAGGAGGAAGCTATTGTCTGTGGCGGTCGCTATTCCCTTGTTTTTATTGATCTTTTTCTTTGCATCCAGAATCTCGTTTCGTGAAAACATCACCCAGCTTATTCCCTCCAATGAGCAGGCGGATGTTACGACCAAAGTATTGAAGCAGGTCTCATTTGCAGATAAGATCACGATTGTGATCAGTGCTAAGGAGAATGGGACACCAGATGATCTTTCCAACTATGCAGATGCATTAACCGATAGCCTGAAACAGCAGTGCGCTCAATTTATAGATAAGCTTCAGGGTAAATTTGACGAGCGGAACATTCAACAAACGCTTGACTTTGTATATGCAAACCTTCCTTTGTTCCTTGATCAGGCCGACTACAATGCTATAAGAAATAAGATAGATCAGGATAGTATTGCAAGAATCGTTGAGAATAATTTCAAGTCGTTGTTGACGCCTACCGGCCTGGTGACAAGAGACTTTGTCTTGAAGGATCCGTTGGGAATATCGTTTCTGGCACTGCGAAAGTTGCAACAATTGACTGTTGGTGATGATTACAGACTTAACAACGGATATGTAAGTACACGAGACGGCAGGAATGTATTGCTATTCATCACACCAAAGCTCGCTTCCAGCGAAACGGACAGTAATGCAGCGTTTATTGAAAAGCTTGAAGGGTTTAGAGCCACGCTTAATTCCAGGTTCAGTGATGTTGCGGAAATGAGCTATTTTGGTGCTACACCTGTGGCTGTAGGTAATGCCACTCAGATCAAGGCAGATGTGAGAACCACACTTATTCTCTCAATTCTGCTCCTCTCGGCTATACTCGTTTATTTTTACAGAAGCCTGTCTACATTATTATTAATCTTTCTGCCTTCCCTGCTTGGCGCAGCTTTCGCACTTGCGGTACTCCACTTTACGAGAGGAACTATTTCTGCTATCGCTCTTGGCATCAGCTCTATTTTACTGGGCGAGACAAGTGATTACTCAGTCTATATACTCACACATCTGAGGAATAAGAAAGATATAAAACTACTTTACAAGGAAATCACCAAGCCTGTGCTACTGTGTGGCATTACCACAGCTATTTCATTCTTATGCCTCATATTCATTGATTCGGTTGCGCTGCAGGACCTTGGAATATTTGCCACGTTGGCAGTGATGAGTACCGCCTTTTTTTCATTGGTTTTGATTCCTCAGTTCTATAAAGTACAAGATCGTTTTCATGAACAAAAGGTAAATGCCATTGACAATCTGGGAAACATTGCCTATCACAAAAAGAAATTCCTTGTAGCCTCTGTTGTCGCCGTGACTATTGTCTGCTTTTTCACTTATTCCAGAGTAGGGTTCAACAATGATCTGGCGGAGCTGAACTATATGTCACCGGAGCTAGAACAGACTCAGCGTAAGCTGGAGGCAATAACAGATGGTGACACCAAATCCATTTACCTGGTGACTCATGGTAACAGCCTTGACACCGTTCTGAAAGAGAATACCAGGGTTTTCAATGTACTGAAAGAGGAAAGAGCGGCAGGCGGAATCGTGAACTTCAGTTCTATTGGCGGGCTTATATTCTCAGAGGATCAGCAGAAACAGAAAATAGCTGACTGGAACAGGTTCTGGAGCGATGAGAGAAAACAAAGAGTTAGTGAGTTATTGGTCGCAGAGGGAGAAAAGTTCGGACTCAGAGAAACAGCCTACTCTGGGTTCTATAGTAGTTTGGGTAAAGAGATCCAGACAATCCAGCTTGAGGAGTATCGCAATGTGGGCTCGTTTTTCCTTGATGAGTTCGTGTCAGTCAGAAACGGGTTCTATACGGTGGCTTCGTTAGTGAAAATTCCTGAAGCCAATAGGGATGAGTTTATCCAAAGGATTAAGAATATCCCTGAGATAGTGGTAATCGACCGTAAACAAACCAATGAGTCGCTACTTGGGTCATTAAAAGACAAATTCGGCACACTGGTGGCCTATTCATTCATCGCCACTTTTCTTGTTGTCCTTATATCATTCCGGAGATTTGAGCTGGTGCTGGTAAGTATATTTCCGGTTGCCATTAGTTGGGTGGTTACGACAGGCATTATGGGGATAGCGGGTCTTCAGTTTAATATAGTAAATATTGTTGTCTGCACTCTGATCTTTGGCCTGGGCGTTGACTATAGTATAGTATTGCTGCAGGCTTTGCAGAAAGAGTTCACCTATTCAGCTAAGGAGCTGCCTACATACAGGACTTCGATTTTCCTGTCAATGGCAACAACCGTTTTAAGTATTGGGGTGTTAGGGATCGCTGAGCATCCGGCGTTAAAATCAATTTCGCTGATTGCTGTTATCGGAATCTTCAGTGCTCTGTTTGTGTCCTTTGTCCTGCAACCACTGGTGTTTGAGTTATTGGCTGTAAGACGAGTGGAAAACGGGAAGGCACCTTTGCGTTTTCGTCCGGTGCTGAATACAGTGCTTTCGTTTACCTACTATGGACTGGGAAGTATAGTCATGTCATTGTTTAGCCTTACTCTGATGAAGATTATTCCTTTAAGCAAGAAGGCAAAGCTGAACGGATTCCGTTATGTGATGTCAAGGTTTATGGCCTCTGTGCTTTATACTAATCCTTTTGTCTCGAAAAGGATAATCAACGAGAGAAAGGAAACCTTTGCAAGACCCGCGATAGTAATTGCCAACCACACCTCTTTTTTAGATATCCTGGTGATGGGAATGCTAAACAGAAAGTTTATTTTCCTGGTAAAGGACTGGGTCTATAATTCACCTGTGTTTGGACCGGTGGTACGGAAAGCTGGGTTCTATTCAGTTTCACGCGGTCTGGAGAATGGTTTAGACCATTTCCGGGAGAAGATCAATGAGGGCTACTCGCTGGTAGTATTTCCTGAAGGTACCCGCTCTCAGTCGAACCAGATCCGTCGATTCCATAAAGGTGCGTTCTACCTTGCTGAACAACTGAAACTGGATATTTTGCCCGTCATTATCCACGGCACATCAGAGGTGCTGCCCAAGGGTGATTTTATCGTCAACGATGGAAAAATTACTGTAAAGATCCTCGACAGGATAAGTCCGCAGGATTTGAGCTTTGGTGGCAACTATACGGAACGAACGAGACGAATAAGTTCGTATTTCAAGCAGGAGTTTGCAATTGCCAGAAAGCAGTTTGAGGGACCTGACTATTTCAGGAAAACAGTGATTGATTCATTTGAATATAAAGAATCGCAGGTAATCAAAGCAGTTAAGAAAGATCTTGTTGCAATGGAGGAAGTGTACTATAAGCTAAACGAGTTCATTCCAAGGAAAGCGAAAGTGGTACATCTGGCAGAAGATTATGGCCAAATAGATATACTACTCGCGCTACAGGAGCCGCAAAGGCGCATAGTATCTTTCATTTCTGATGCTGAGAAGCGAGCAGTAGCAAAGAACAACTATATCGTTAAAAACAGAGCAATCCGTTATGTGGACAACCTCGGTGAGGTTTCAGAAGATAGCAATGATCTGCTCCTGATTTCTGGTAGCAGCATAACAGATTCAAGCCTGCTTAACAAAGGGTTCGGATGTGTGATTCTATTGAATACGATGCATCTCAAACAGGAGATCATTGATTTGGGTTTTGAAGTAGAATGTGAAGAACAAAGATTTATGGTATTAAAGCGAGTGGCCGTATGAAAGAGCGCTACGATGTCGTAGTTGCGGGCAGCGGCCTTGGTGGGCTTGTTTCTGCGCTGATACTAGCGAAGGAGGGCTATAGTGTTTGTGTGCTTGAAAAGAACAATCAGTTCGGCGGAAACCTGCAGGTGTTTGTTCGAGACAAGACTATTTTTGATACAGGTATTCACTATATCGGGGGACTCGGTGAAGGGGAGAACCTGAACAGGTATTTTAAGTATCTGGGAATAATGGACGACCTGCGTCTCAAAAAGATGGATGAGGATGGCTTCGACATTATTTCTTTTGGGGAAGAGGACCTGGAGTTTCCGCACGCGCAGGGAACACAGAATTTTATCGCACAGCTCGCAAAGCATTTTCCAAAGGAGGAGGCAGCGCTTCAGAAATACTGCGAGACTATAAAAGCAGTCTGCGGTTCATTTCCTATGTATAATCTCAGGTGGGAAGGAGGTTACGACAGTGATGTTCTGGCGATGAATGCCCGTGAACTGATTACCAGGTCTACTGACAACCCATTATTGCAGGCGGTGTTGGGAGGAAGCAATTTTCTCTATGCGGGAAATGAGAAAACACCATTTTTTGTGCATGCCTTATCCGTTAATTCTTTTGTACAGAGTTCGTGGCGTTGTGTACGTGGAGGAGAGCAGATCACGAAGTTATTGATCAGGCGGATCAAAGAGCACGGCGGAGAAGTGTATAAGCGCAGGGAGGTAGCTTCCTTCCAAACAGAGGAGGATAAGGTCAGGTCATTGAGGATGAAGGATGGGACTGTCGTTTCCGGGGATATGTTCATCTCGAACATCGAACCAAAGGTTACGTTGAAAATGGTTGGTGAGGATCGATTCAGAAAGTCATATGTCCAGAGGATACAGCAGTTGGAGGATGTAATTTCTGTTTTTAGTTTGTACGTTGTTTTCAAACCAGAGAGTTTCAAATACCTGAATCATAACTACTACCATTTTGATAGTAGCAGGGATGTGTGGACTTCGCATGATTATGATGAAGAAAGCTGGCCGAAATCGTATATGGCTTGCATGAACGTGTTTGCTGAGGATGAAATCTGGGCAAAGGGGATGACCTTCATGACCTATATGAAGTATGAAGAGCTCAAAGAGTGGGAGCATACGTTTAATACTGTAGTTGAGCAAGATGACCGTGGCGAAGGGTACGAGGCATTTAAGGCTAGGAAGACCGAGAAGTTTCTTCAGAAAATCGAACAAAAGTTCCCTGGAATCCGACAGTGTATCAAATCTGTGCATACATCTACTCCGTTGTCATACCGCGACTATATTGGAAACAGCGGTGGGAATTTGTATGGTTATGTGAAGGATTCTGAAAGCCCGATGAGGTCCTTCATAATGCCGAAAACCAGACTGAGCAACCTGTATCTTACGGGACAAAGCAATAGCATGCATGGAGTGCTTGGAGTTACTATTAGTGCGGTTATGACCTGTTCGGAAATTTTGGGGAAGGAGTACCTGGTCAATAAAATTACACAAGCCACAGAATAGACAAAAATGAGAAGAGCGTTCTTTCTGATACTAACAGTACTAGCCATTGCATCCTGCAACACATCGCGCCAGTTTCGGTCTGTTGCAACATACAAGGCTGATCCTGTTGAGAGACGGGGGGCAGATGTTTACTATTCAGATGCCAGTTTTCTTCAAAAGAACAAGCATGGGTTTTGGGAGCTGTATGTGGAAGGCGCTCCTCTGGAGAGAGGGCACGCGACAGGGATTCTTACAGACTCACTTATTAGGGAGCAGCAGGAGATTTTCTTCTCGAGAATCGACGACTGGGTACCTTCAAAGTTCAGGCAAAGATTACTGAAAGGTGTATTAAACTTCTATAACAGAAAGCTATCCCGGAATGTTCCGGAGGAATACAAGGCTGAGATCTACGGATTGTCGCAGTATTCTTCTTCAGACCTGGACTATATAGCACCGAGATATAAGAGGGGATTGTATCTGCATGCCGCACATGATATTGGCCATGCTTTCCAGGATCTGGCGTTGGTTGGGTGTTCGTCTTTCGCTGTCAAAGGGGAGAAGTCGGAAGATGGAAGCCTTATTCTGGGGCGGAATTTTGACTTTTATGTAAGCGATGAGTTTGCGGAGAACAAGATTGTTTCCTTTGTGCGACCGGATAACGGGCATCCCTTTATGATGGTAGCCTGGCCAGGCATGATAGGTGTGGTATCCGGCATGAATAAGGAAGGGCTGACCGTTACCATCAATGCGGCAAAGTCGAAGATACCACTTGCAGCAAAGACTCCTATTTCCTTACTGGCGCGAGAAATACTTCAGTATGCCAGGAACATTGAGGATGCTATTGCCATTGCTAAACGCCGTAAAGTGTTTGTTTCAGAATCCATCCTTGTGGGAAGTGCTCAGGACAAAGATGCAGTGATCATTGAAGTGTCGCCGCGAAACTTTGGAGTGTTCAAAATGGAGGGTGATCAACTTATTTGCACGAACCATTTCCAAAGCGAAGCATACAAGGAAGACAAAAGAAACAACAGCCATATGCAGAACAGTCATTCAGTTTACAGGTATAAGCGGTTGGAGCAGTTGTTGGGATCGTATGGAACAATAAACCCCAGGAGAGCGGCATCGGTACTGCGCGACAAAGAAGGACTGAATGAGAAACCCCTTGGATATGGCAATGAGAAAGCTTTAAATCAACTGATTGCTCACCATGCGGTTATATTTAAGCCGGAACAGCGTCTGGTTTGGGTTTCTGCGAACCAATACCAATTAGGTACGTTTGTGTGTTATGATTTAAACAAAGTATTTGGAGACACTGCAGTGATTGACGTGCAGCAGCAGTTGAACATTCCCGCTGATAGTTTTCTGGAGTCACCGGCCTACAGGCAGTACCAGGAATTCCGCGTGTATGACAGCAGGATGGATGCTTTTCTTGAAGCGCAGTCAGGATTGGATTCTTCTTTTGTGGAAGCCTATCAGTCGCGCAATCCGGAATACTGGTTAGTTTATTATAAGGTTGGTCTTTATTTTTATCGGATGGGGGACCACCGATCGGCGCGTGAACATTTTCAGAAAGCACTGACCAAAGAAGTTACCACGCTTCCTGAGCGAAAAACTATTGAACGGTATTTAAGTAAGCTGACGCCATGATTCCGCAAATAGAAACGGCTACCAGGGACGAGATAAAAGCTTTTCAGGAGAAGAAACTGAGGCAGGTGCTGGAGTATGTCGCCCGGCAATCTCCTTTTTATAGCAGGCGATTTGCCGAAGCGCGTAGTGGCCTTGCTGAGATAAGAACAATCGAAGATCTGCAGAAATTACCGGTGACAACGAAAGAAGACCTTCAGCAGTTCAACGATGATTTTCTTTGTGTGCCTTTACAGAAGGTCATTGACTTTGCCGCTACTTCGGGCACGTTGGGCAAGCCCGTCACCTTCGCCCTTACCGACAACGACCTGGAAAGGCTTGCTTATAATGAGGCTATTTCCTTTGCCTGTGCGGGCGTTAAGGAGGGTGACCTGGTACAGTTAATGACTACTATGGACCGGAGGTTTATGGCAGGATTGGCATATTTCCTTGGGTTGCGGAAGTTGAAGGCCGGGGTGATTCGTGTAGGGGCCGGAATTCCCGAGTTACAGTGGGACTCTATTCTTAAACACAACCCTGCTTATTTGATCACTATTCCATCATTTTTGTTGAAGATGATCGAGTATGCGGAAGTGAATAAGATTGACTACCAGAATAGCTCTGTGAGAGGCGCCATTTGTATAGGAGAGCCTTTGAGGAACCAGGACTTCTCAATGAACACTTTGTCCAAGAAGATAACAGAGAAGTGGGATATACGATTGTTTTCTACCTATGCCTCAACCGAGATGAGTACTGCTTTTACCGAGTGTGAGTTTCAGCAGGGCGGGCATCATCATCCGGAGCTTATAATTGTGGAGGTATTGGATGAAAATGACAGACCTGTGGCCCCCGGTGAAGCAGGAGAGCTTACCGTCACCACCTTGGCGGTGGAAGCCATGCCACTTATACGATTCAAGACCGGTGACATCGTGAAGTTACATGAGACAGCTTGTTTGTGCGGTAGGAATACGCAACGTATTGGTCCGGTGCTGGGCAGGAAGCAGCAGATGATCAAGTATAAAGGGACCACGCTTTATCCACCGGCAATGGCAGACATTCTCATAGGTTTTGAGGAAATTGAAGGGTATTTGATAGAGGTGTCGACTAATGATTTTGGTACGGATGAGATCACGATCAGGGTTGCTGCAAAGGAGCCAACCGAGGATTTGTTGCAGGCGATCAAGGACCATTTCCGCGCTAAATTGCGGGTGACGCTGAAAGTGGAGTTTACGCCGATGGCGGTGTTGGCTCCGCTTGTACACAATAGCATGTCGCGGAAACCCGTGAACCTGATTGACAGGCGGAAGCAGTGAAGAAGAGGAACTTTTATTGTTGCTGGTCAGAGTCCCGGGTCAGAGAAGATTCCAAATTCTTCTAAGATGCTGAAGCATAGGTGAAATATTGGAAAGGTGGAGTAGGGTAGATAGGGTAGATCTACCCTTGTGAAACCCGTGCCAGTAGCGGAAAGTGATATCAAAAACGGTTGAGAAAGGGCGCGAAAAAGAGGTCTGAACAGGCCAAAAACACATTGTGAAAAAAGATACCCCGAAAATTCGGGGTAAAATACGGGCTCCGAATAACTTTGGTGCGGCTTTGGTTCAACTTTACTATAAAGTCACTCCGGAGTAAGGATATAGTACCTACTATAAAAAAATGATAGTGTCTTTCGAATTGAACCTTTCGACATTTCGGGGTTTAGATTCGCAAATTGTGGCTAGCTGAGGGGGGAGGGGCTTATTCCTGCTCAGGTACATTAGTGAGCGGGTGGGAGAGGGCATGAAATGGTAGACACTCTTTTCAAGTGCGAATCAGTTTCACTTTTCAGGCTTTTGCAATTCACATCTTCAGAGGAAAGAAAGCATATCCTGTGGTTACTTTCCCAAAACCTCAGTAGCTTGCCGCTCTGGTCAGCGTTGTACTCCGGGAGTGCAGTCGCGCCGTTCTAAAAGCGTATGTTATGAAGTATCTGATTCCTGAGGCAAAGCAGCCCGGCGATGTATTCTGTATCATGTCTGTAGCTTTGAACACTCGGCAGGATGGTGTGGTGTATTTGTTCCTGACGCTGGACGTGGCTTCCACCTACATTATTCAAAACGAAGTTGAGCGGGGGGATGAGATTGAATACTTGCTAAAGCATATTCAGAAGCTTCTTGAGCATCCGCAGATGCAGGAGCGGGCAGAACCATTTACGATCGTACTTCCGGAGTATGAAGCGTATGCAGATCAGATTGATGCGCTGATCGGGCCGCGTGGTGGATCACTGGTGATCAATGAAGAGTATACGGC